>CATGXW010000232.1 GCA_949542085.1 uncultured Alphaproteobacteria bacterium | reverse complement strand
CGAATGCCGTACATAATATTGTTGCCATTATAATCCTGCGCCGTCACTGTTTTTGACGACGGCGTCAAGGTCAGATTGGACGCGGCCAAATCAGCCGATCCGCCGACAATTTGCGGAATATGCGGAACAATCGCTTCCAAACACATTTGAGAAGCCTTGCGGGTCGCCACTTTTGTTTGCTCCGCAATCGCTTTCTTCTTCAAATTATTCAGCTCATCATCCCAATTTTGCGGCAATTTACCGGCAATAACATCGGCAAATTCAGCCCCTTTGGCTTGAGCACGTTTTGCCCATGCGGAGCATTCGTCAGCCGACTTTTGTCCGGCTGTGCGCCATGCGTTTAAGACATCCGCTGGAACATCAAACGGCGCATAATTCCACCCCAAAGCTTTACGTATCGCTTCAGTTTCTTCCGCTCCCAAAGGAGAACCGTGACACTTGGAGGTTCCCGCCTTTGTCGGCGCACCAAAACCGATTTTAGTTTTGCAGGCTATCAACGTCGGCCGTGTCGATTTTTGCGCAGTGGCAATCGCTTTTTCAATCTCTGCAAAATCATGTCCGTCAATGGAAATCGTATTCCACCCCACAGCTTCAAAACGTTTTATCTGATCTGTTGAATTGGACGCCGTAACATTACCGTCGATGGTGATATTGTTATTATCCCACAAAACAATCAGTTTTTTTAAGCCCAAATGTCCGGCAACGGAAATCGCCTCCTCGGAAATCCCCTCCATTAAACAGCCATCGCCGGCAATGACATAAGTATAGTGATTGCACACGTCTTCACCGTATTTGGCCGCCAACATTCTCTCAGCCAAGGCCATGCCGACCGCAGATGTAATCCCCTGCCCCAAAGGACCTGTCGTCATGTCAATTCCGGACAGGTGACCGTATTCCGGATGGCCGGCGGTTTTAGCGCCCAACTGACGGAAATTTTTGATATCCTCAATGCTGATATCCTCATATCCCATTAAATACAGCAAAGAATACAGGAGCATGGAGCCATGACCGGCGGAAAGCACGAATCTGTCCCGATCAAACCAGCGGGGTTCCTGCGGATTAAGCTTGATAAACTTAGAGAACAAAACCGTTGCGACATCAGCCATACCCAACGGCATCCCCGGATGTCCGGACTTTGACTTTTCAATCGCGTCGACGGACAGAAAACGAATCGCATTAGCCATTAATTGTTCGGTTTGATAATTGTTATCGGCTGACATAGTATTCTCCTAAAAACAAACTAAATTTAAATTCCACATGAATTGCATGATGATTGTTGCGGACGCGGCGCCTCTTCCGCTTGTGCCGGAGCTGCTTTTTTAGATGCGGGGATATAGCGCACCAGCCCTCGTTCAATAAAGAAATGTTCATCTTTATTTTCCTGACGGCGTTCAACATTAAAGGTTCGTTGATTATAACGATACTCATCTTTGCTGATATCCAAAGACAAAATGATTTCCAGCGGCGTCCCGTCCGTCGGTATTTTCACCTTAACGGGTTTTCCTTTAAATTCCTTACTTTTCTCGTCAAGCCCGATGGTGGTTCCGGTATTATAAGATTTACGACCAAGAAACTCCGGCGGCCCTTTGACGGTTTCGGTATAAAAGCTGAAATCAACCGCCGTTTCGTCAGAAGCCCTTAATCTGGTCACTGAAAATATCGGCGTTATCACCGCATATCGTCTATTGACCGAATGCTCCGGATAACAAAACCCTTCATACCCGTTCACCTCAATTTGAAAATTGTCAAGATAGCCGACAACCTGCGTCAGATATGACGTGTCCTGCGGAATGGTAACATAAGGACACGGGATGTCCGTATCTTCATACCATAACAATGAGCAAGACGACAGAAACCAAGGAACGATTAATAAAAGTTTTTTCAGCATTTGTACTCCTTTGGCTTAATCATAGTAGACTTTTATTCCTTTGTAAACAAGGCAACGACTTCGCTGTGGTTAGAATAAACAAACTGATCGACAATTGTTATTTCTGACAATTTATATCCCGCGGCTATCAGGGTATTGGCGTCATTGACGAACGTATGCGGATTGCAAGACACAAAGACAATCTTTTGCGGTTTGTTTTCATTGGCAAAGGCGGCTATTTTTCCAACCTGCGCGGCGGCTCCGGCCCGTGGCGGATCAATCACAACAGCGTCAACACC
>CATGXW010000231.1 GCA_949542085.1 uncultured Alphaproteobacteria bacterium | reverse complement strand
AAAAATTCATCTTTCGGGAGTTTGAAGCGCATGCAGTTTTTATAAATGCGACGGCCGATATCTGTTTGAGGAACCTTGCGATCATAAATGTTGTCCATTTCTTCCCGCCAAGCTTGAATAAGCTCCATTTTTTCGGTCATCGGGGCATCTCCGTCGACAATGTCGTCAATATGGCGGAAAAATGCATAAATTGTGTACATGGCGTTTCTTTTCGCGCGTGGCAACAATCTGATGCTCCAAAAAAATGATGTTCCGGATTTTTTGACCATACGTTTGATATTATTCATTTTTTATCTCGTGCTAAACAGCGTTTTAATACCATATCCCAAAGCCTTAATCCAATCAAGACGGCTAAGGCGGACAGAGGTGCTCAAAACATCTTCTTTTTCTAATCTTCTTAGCATGGAATTGGTTAAAGAAAGGATAACACCGGTCTCCATGCGCAACCGTTTGTTTTTAATCAGTCGGGGCAGTTGGGCGGCATCTTTCATCATGGAGCGCAATTCCGTGATGATTTCGGCAATTAACCGCTTAAGCGCAGGAGAAGACTGCTTTTGGCAAAAATCGTCATAAACCACGCCGTGTTTATCCATCATTGTTTTGGGAATGTAGAAACGCTTTAGTTCCAAACAGTCTTTCTTCAGGTCTTGGATATGATTGCTGATTTGCAAAACTGCGCATAATACGGCCGCCGGCAAATATGTGGAAGGATTTTCATCATGAACAGCCAATAAAAAACGACCGACCGGCGCTGCGGAATAAGTACAGTAATTAACCAACTGTTCCCATATTTCCAACGGCTGATTTACCGCGTCTTGGCGAAAAGCTTTTAACAAGTCGGTGAAAAGCGAGGCGTCAAGGTTTTCTTTTGTAAAAAGCTTGCCGAGTTTTGCGGCTGACGAAAATTTTTTTGCTTTGTTTTTTCCGTAAAAAGCACGCTCTGTTTCATCTAAGAGGGCAAGTTTTTCCGGAACGGAAAGGGTAGTGTTGTCGGCAATGTCATCAGCTGTCCTCGCGGCCTGATAGTAGTTCTTTACCAAAGGCTTTAGCTTGCGGCTGATGAGGAGGCCGACCGGAAAATTTTCGTCCTTGGCTTGTTTCATAGTTGCTCAATCCATGATTTGAGGTCGGACAATGCCCGTGTGCAATAGGCTTGTTTGCGATCCATTCCTTTAATCTTGCGAAACTTGCCTTTGGCGGTAACTTCACCTTGAATTGTCGGAAACAATCCGAAATTGATGTTCATGGGTTGATAATCCGGCGTGCTGTCGTCCCTCAGGTGTTTCAGCATCGCCCCCAGAGCTGTCGTTTCCGGAGGCAGAACCGCTTTTCTGTTCAAACATTCGCAAGCTGCGAAATATCCGGCCGCCCAGCCGGTTGCGGCGCTTTCAATGTAGCCTTCGCATCCGGTGATTTGTCCCGCGAAACTGATGTTGGGGCGTTGATGAAGGCGTAAAAACGCATCCAAAAGCCACGGACTTTTTATAAACGTGTTCATGTGAATACCGCCAAGTCTGGCGAATTCGGCATTTTCCAACCCCGGAATCATTCTGAAAATTCGCTTTTGTTCTCCGTATTTCAATTTTGTCTGAAAACCGACAATATTGCGCAAGGTGTCCTCTTTGTTATCCTGACGCAATTGAACCACGGCATATGGTTTTTGTTGCGGGTTATGCGGATTGGTCAGGCCGACCGGCTTCATCGGGCCAAAAAGCAAGGTGTCCGGTCCTCGTTCGGCCATCACTTCAATGGGCAGGCAACCGTCAAAATAAGCCGCTTGTTTTTCAAAATCATGAAACTCTGTTTTTTCTGCGCTCAACAGAGCATCGATAAACGCATAATACTGCTCTTTAGTCATCGGGCAGTTAATGTAGTCTGTTTTATCTTAACGGGACTGATACCATGCCACGTCAAAATTGACACTGTCTTTGAAAACAACTGGCGCAATGGCGTCAAAAAAGTTAAGCGCCTGACTGTCGATTGTGTGTAAAACAGAATGAATGAGAGCCTCTGACGTTAACGGACCGCTGGCTACAATCCACCGGCCGTCGTTTTCCTGAGGCAGCTGAGTAATTTCACCTTCTTCAAAACGAATAAGAGGGTGCGAACGAAGTTTGTCTGTCACCATTTGGGCAAAGCCGTCTCGGTCAACGGCTAAAGCGCCGCCGG
>CATGXW010000230.1 GCA_949542085.1 uncultured Alphaproteobacteria bacterium | reverse complement strand
TGATGACACCATTGGCCCGCGTTTTCCAGACCTCAGCAATGCTTATGACGCGGCAGCCAGAGAGCTTGTCCGCCAAATCGCAACAACCAACAACATCACCCTGCACGAAGGGGTTTATTTAATGGTACTGGGGCCTAATTTTGAAACCGCCGCCGAAATCCGCGCGTTTCAAACCTTGGGAGCCGACGCCGTCGGCATGTCCACTGTTCCCGAAGTCATTGCCGCCGCTCACTGTGGCCTTAAAACCATCGGAATTTCCGTCATCACCAACTTTGGCACCGGAATGAAAAAAGCGCCGCAATCCCATGAAGAAACATTGGAGCAGGCTCAAAAAGCCTCTGACAACCTTTTATTCTTGGTGCAAAAATATTTGGAGAACGCATAAAATGGATGATACGACCGCCGCTCAACGACTTATTTCCTGTCTGGATTTAACCTCTCTCAATGACGATGATACAATTGAGGACATAAAACTGCTTTGTGAAAAGACACAAACACCTTACGGAACCACAGCCGCTGTTTGCGTATATCCGCAATTCATTCCGCAAGCGTTGCAATTTCTGTCAGGAAAAGACAAAATCGCAACAGTCATTAACTTCCCTCAAGGAAAACTCGACACGGAAAAAACTCAAAACGAAATTTTCCGTGCCCTTAAAGCCGGTGCCGATGAAATTGACGCCGTTTTTCCATATCGTGATTTTCTATCCGGCAAAATCGATGAATGCGCAACCTATGTCCAGACCCTTCGCGCCGCCTGCGAAAATAAAACTCTAAAAATAATACTGGAAACCGGTGAATTGCAAAACACCAGAACCATCAAAGCCGCCTCACAACTTTGCATTGAATGCGGCGCCGATTTTCTGAAAACCTCCACGGGAAAAACAAAAATATCAGCAACACCGGAAGCCGCCAACGCCATGTTGGAAACCATTAAGGTTTCCAAGAAAAATGTCGGCTTCAAAGCCAGCGGCGGTATCAAAACAATAGAAGACGCCAAAAAATATCTCGTTCTGGCATCCTCAATCATGGGCCCCAACTGGGTCAATCCGGACAACTTCCGCATCGGTGCCAGTTCTCTCCTGAACAACCTGTTACATACCATCAAAAAAGGATTCTGATATGCTGCCTCAAGAAATCATCCGCAAAAAACGCAACCACACTCCTTTAACCAAAGGCGAAATCAATGACTTTATAAAAGGCGTTACCGACGGAACAATTGTCGATGCTCAAACAGCTGCTCTGACCATGGCTATTTTCCTCAACGGAATGTCTGTTGCCGAAACAACGGCACTAACATTGGCTATGCGTGATTCCGGCGATGTTTTGAGCTGGAAACTTGACGGTCCCGTCGTTGACAAACATTCCTCCGGAGGCGTCGGAGATAAAGTCAGCCTCATGCTGGCACCGATGATTGCGGCTTGCGGCGGATATGTTCCCATGATTTCGGGACGAGGCCTCGGACACACGGGAGGCACGCTGGATAAGTTTGATTCCATCCCCGGTTATCAGACGATGCCCTCAAATGAACTTTTTCGTAACACAGTTGAAGAAGTCGGTTGCGCCATTATTGGTCAAACCGGAAATCTGGCTCCGGCAGATAAAAAAATTTATGCCATTCGCGATGTTTGCGGCACCGTCGAATCAATTGAACTGATTACCGCATCAATCTTATCGAAAAAACTGGCGGCCGGCTTAGACAATCTGGTCATGGACTTAAAATGCGGAAACGGCGCCTTCATGGCCGATATCGACAATGCGCGCAAACTGGCGCTGTCAATCGTCAATGTCGCCAATACCGCGGGAACCAGAACCACCGCCGTCTTAACCGATATGAATCAGGTTTTGGGACACAGTGTCGGTAACGCCCTTGAAGTCATGGAAGCCGTCGAATACCTAAAAGGCGAAAACATTGATTCTCGATTACATTGCATAACCATGGAACTTTGCGCGGAATTATTAGTCAGTGCCAGCTTATTTGCTGATGAAAAACAAGCGCTGGTCAAGCTTCAAAAAGTTTTGGATTCCGGACAAGCCTTGGAAATCTTTGCCAAAATGGTAACCGCTCTCGGCGGCCCTGCTGATTTCTGCGACCACCCGTACCGCTACTTGCCAAAAACAGCTATTGTCAAACCGGTTTATGCAAAACAGGCCGGATACGTCAGCGGCATGCAGACAC
>CATGXW010000229.1 GCA_949542085.1 uncultured Alphaproteobacteria bacterium | reverse complement strand
AAGCCGATACAGGTTGAAAAAGACGGATCATACAAGCTGTCTGGCAGGTTCAAAATATTTTTCGGATGCCCCAGACGCACCTGCTTGTCCAACACCATGGACGCCACTTCGCGCACGCCGGAAAGCTGCGAAGCCCCGCCGGTCAAGACCACCCGATGACTGGAAATATCCCGCAAGCCTACTTCCGCCAGCTTTCTGTTCACAATTTCAAACGTTTCTTCGATTCGCGGCGTGATAATGCTGATGAGCTCAGCTCTCGGAATCTGTTTAATACAGCTGTCATCCTCCTCACCGACAGGATAAACATTAATGGTCTCTTCCTTGTCCTGTGAGGATAAAAAGGCGCAACCGTGCAAAGTCTTCAAGCGTTCGGCATGAGAAAAAGACGTTGTCAAACCATAAGCGATATCATTGGTCACGTTATTGCCGCCCACCGGCAAAGAACTGAAATAAACGGGGAATCCGTGCTGAAAACAAGCAATGGATGTTGTACCGCCACCCATGTCGATAACCGTCGCTCCCAATTCTTTCTCATCATCCACCAAACAAGCCATACCAGAAGCATACGAAGAAAAAGCTTTGCCGGCAATCTCCAAATGAGCGTTTTCAATAACCGTTGAAACGTTGCGAAACATAATGTCGGGAACCAATCCCAGCAATATGTCCACGGATAAGGTTTCACCAAAAATATTACGAGGATCCTTAATATTTTCACCACCGTCAAGCCGATAGTTGGTCGGCAGGCAATGGATTAATTCGCATCCTTCAACATTAATTTTGTGAATACCTTTTTCAATAACCTTGGTTAAATCATTTTCATTAACCGCGCGATTTTTATTCAAGGGAATTGATGAATTTTTCACCACACTGCGGATTTTGTCTCCGGCTATATTGACAATAACCCTGTCAATACGTTCGTTTGCCATCTGTTCGGCGGCTTCCACGGCATTACAAACAGATAGGGTCGCCTTGTTGATATCTGTGACAATACCGTTTTTTATCCCTTTGGAAGCATTATAACCATAACCAACCACGTTAATCCGATTATCACGTCCAACTTTGGCAATAACACAACAAACCTTGGATGAACCGATATCCAAGGCGGCAATAGTCGAAACCCGATTAAATGAATGTGGCAAAGTTCACTCCTCTGGCTCAAATGTTTCTTTCAGTTCCCCGCCGTAATTCGACCGGCGGCTCTCCTTTTGTTTTGCGCAATTTCACAATAACCTTATCTGGTAATCTTAAATCAATTATGGTTAATTTACGTTTAAGAAGTCCCTTTGTTTTATCCAAATTCAACATTTTTTTCCACGCTTCGGCAATGCCTTCATCCGGAAGCTTTATTGTTATCCCGCTGACAATGTCATCCAAAATGAGATTCCAACGACGACCGGCAATAAAATTGGCAACCTTAATCCGTTTTAAATATTCCGGATTGGTATCGTTAATAACGGTGAGAAGTTCCGTCAAATGTTCCGGCGCCTGAGCTCCGACAATCAACAAAATAGGCTCTCTGGTTCGAAAATCCGCCTTAATAACCTTTCCTTCCTCATCCAGAGGATAAAACTTTTCATTCAACTGCCAAATGGCCGCCACTTGTTTCTCTTCCAATGTAACATTCAAAACATTAGGAAAAAAGCCTCGTCCCACATCCGCGTTTTTCACCCATGGCAACTGCTCCAGACTTTGTTTGATGGCATATACATCCATCTTCAACATATTGTCCCCTCGTGTCACGCCCACGGCCAACTCAACTTCCGTTTTGGTCGTTCGCTGACGTCCGCTGACAATAATATCCTCCAAGGTCAATCCGCGCTCCCCCGCCCAAAGATAGAAATCCTCCGTCAACCCTTGGATACGCTTATTCACCAAATCATTTTTCAGAGTAAGAATAACGGCGACAACCAGCAAAACCGTTCCCAACATCAGCAAATTGCCAATCAGACGAAACGGCCATTCCCGTTCCAACTGCACAACGTTGACAACGGGCTGTTTGGGAGGCGTCTCAACTCCTGAAGACTGATTTTCTGGATTTGCGGACATAGTTATTTACGAACACCCATTCTCTTGACTTCCCATTCCAACGTAATGGACGTTTCATCCTTAACCCGACTGATAATTGTTTCTCCAAGTTCTTCAATATCCGCCGCGGTGGCATGCCCCGTATTGACCAAAAA
>CATGXW010000228.1 GCA_949542085.1 uncultured Alphaproteobacteria bacterium | reverse complement strand
GCGCGTCTGCCATGGCGTCCCCTCCTTTCCGGTGTCCAAACGAAACGAAACGGCCTGAAAAAAATTTTTTGAAACTGCGCGAGTTTTGGGCTCGCAAGCACCGCAGGGCTCTGGCGACTGTCACAGTACCTTCGCGGCTTGTCGAAAAATTTTCGCGCGTTCGCTTCGCGCTTCGTTGGTTGCTTTTGCTTCGGTTTTTATCGCGTTCTTTTGGTTTTGTTTGCTTAGTTTATTTACTTTTCTTTTTGATTATTTCATAGTTCGTTTTATGTGATTGTTAAAGCGTTTTTCAAGCTTTTCGCTTATCATATTGTTTATCGTTTCGCTTGCTTTGCTTGGATGTTCTTCATTTCCAATCATTTGAGGGACAGATAATGTATGAATTGCTTCGACTGGAAACTTATGCCCCGGAGTTCTTTGGAATGGAATATTAGGAGCGCCTGCGTTTTTACTATTGGAGGGAGCAATGTAAGTGCCGCCTTTCATTGTAGCTCTATGTCCTTTTATTATGGTCGCCTTCACTTGATACGGGACAGGTGTTCTCACCATTCCATATTCAGCATTTTTATTTTTTGCCTTTTCAGCTATTTTTTGCCCCGGAACTATAACGCGTTTTATTTGCAATCCTTTTGGGTGTGGCTGAGAATAATTCATGTTAAAATGCGTTGGTGTCAATGTTTTGCCCTCATATTTCAGAGATATTCCACCGACAACAATCCCGGATACATTTTTAGAGGTTCCTCCCCGCTTTGTTTTTGGGCCTGCGTCTTTTATCGCTGCGGTATCTACGCCATAGTGTTGACGGATTCCTTTAGTTACCCAGCCGGGGGCTCTTGAGGCAAAATCCGATATAGTGTATTTAATTGCGGTTTCGCCGCCGTCCTTTAATTTTTCAAGCCTCTTGGCCAATTTAGTACCGTTCTTCATGGTTACCGTAATTGATCCCCCGGTTCGTTTGGATTGTCCGGCGTGGAATAGATCGCTCATTTTTGTGTTTCTCCTTTCCTGAAAATTTTACCCTCCCCCAGTTTTTTTCTGGAGTTTCAGGGCATAGAAAAACCGCCTCGGTATATTCCTTGGCGGTTCCATGCTTTTATTTATTTAATTTTCCGTCGATTGTGAATTCATGGGTACTTTGATCGGGCATTATCGCTTTTATTGTGTTTCCACTTTGCTCAATGTTATAAGTTAGTGTTTTTCCATAATCTGCGCGATATCTGATTTTTTTCTTCCAACTGTTAAGGCTTTCAAGTAGGATTACTTTTAGATATGCGATTTCCTGATCGTCGTCGCTATCAGCATCATAAATAACGGCGCAGAATTGTGGCGTGAGCATATAGGCATTTAGTCCATAGTTTTCACATAATTTACGCTGACTTGCTGCGTCTACTGTCAGAATATAAAGAACGCCTTCATCAGTCAATGCGTAACCTATGCCGTTATCTGTCACGATTGCCGTTTCTATAAAGTCTTCCGTTTTTCGTATCCGAAGTCCTGCCGTTTTGGAAGTAAGAGCGAGACCTTCATTTCCTTTTCCGTCGAACCCATTATGCAGAAAATACTCTTTAGAGGGAGAACTCCATGTTTTGGCAGCGTCGAACCATTCTTTCCCGTTTTTCATGTAAATGTCTGGCTTTCCATTATCCTTTCGGATTTCAATTTCCCAGCCGTTTGAGTGGGTGGTTGTTATCCATGGCGACTCATATGTGCTTTTTGGCGTTTTTGGTTGCTGCTTTTTTTCAGCGAGTTCCTGCTCAGTCTCAGCGATTACCTGCATTGCGGATTTTCCGGGATTTCTCTTTAGTGCTGCGTCTACACTTCTTAAATACTCCGGATCATTCCACTTGCTGGCAGGTTTTTTGGTTTTGGGTTCCGATTCTTTGGCGGGTTTTAAGTTCTTGGCTGGCATTGGAGCTGATTCCTGCTGCCGTGCCGCTTTCTTGTTTCCAAAATTAAAAAATCCCATATGTATGCCTCCTGAAAATATATTTTAGTCACCTTTGGGATATTTTAACATGTCAAGCCGAATGTTATCAACTATGCCTCGCTTATTTTTGCCTTTATTTTTGAGTGTCTTCTTCTTGAAATTTACCCCTCCCCCAGTTTTTCTGGAGGATAGGGCATAAAGAAAACCGCCCGGCGGCGTTTATGCTCTCCAGACGGCTTTCGCTATTTTACAGT
>CATGXW010000227.1 GCA_949542085.1 uncultured Alphaproteobacteria bacterium | reverse complement strand
CTGACAATTGAATGATGTCTTCCAGCTCGTCAATGGCGCTTGGTTTTTCCAGTTTGGTAATCAACCATGCTTTGCCGTCGATGAGTTTTCTGGCTTCTTGTACGTCTTTGGCGGTTTGCACAAATGACAGGCCAATCCAGTCAACTCCGATTTTGAGCGCGAACTTCAAATCTTCACGGTCTTTGGGGGTGATGGCGGAAAGAGGCAATTGCGTGTTGGGCAGGTTGACGCCCTTGTGGCTGGAGATGTATCCGCCGACCTTAACGGTGGTGATTGCCTGTTTCTTATCGCAGCTTTCAACGTGGAGAACGATATAGCCGTCGTTGACCAGCAAATCGTCACCGGCTTTCAGCGCCTCAAAAATTTCTTTGTGCGGGAGGGTGACACGTTTGTCGTCACCGTCTTCGTCTTTCATGTCCAAGACGAAAGTCTGACCTTCCTGCAACAAAACTTTGTCTTCTTTGAATTTGCCGACACGCAGTTTTGGTCCCTGCATATCTGCGAGAATCGAAATAAATCTGCCTTTTTCCTTTTCCAGTTGGCGGATGATTTTGACACGCTGTTTGTGTTCTTCATGTGTGCCGTGGCTGAAGTTGATGCGAAAAGCGTCAACGCCGGCGTCAATCAGTTTTTCAATTTGTTCGCGGGTGGCGGAAGATGGGCCAATCGTGGCAAGAATCTTTGTATGAGTATCCTGAGGCATCCTTTTTTCCTTAAAAAGTTAAAAATTCTTTTGCTGTCAATATGGCATAAATAAGTTAACAAGCTGTTATTTTTAACCCCTGATATCGTAAAATTTACTACTTGTAAAAGCCGAACAACTTTGCTAATCTCTGAGCAACATTTTTAATAAGGAGATAGACTATGAGTGATGAAAACAACAATCCGGAAGTCGGCGGAATCGCTGTTGATCGTCTGCGTTCTTTAATCGAAAGAATTGAGCGTCTGGAAGAAGAAAAAGCCGCTATCGGTTCAGACATTCGTGACATCTTTGCCGAAGCCAAATCCGCCGGTTTTGACGTCAAAATCATGCGTGCCGTTATCAAACTCCGCAAGATGAATGCCGCCGATCGCGACGAGCAGGAATTCTTATTAGATACTTATCGGAAAGCCCTCGACATATAAAAAGGTTGTATAAAGGTCATCTAATACAGAAATATCAGGACGGAAGTTTCCTCACGTACGTTTTGTGTACGCTCCGGTACTTCCGCCTTTATTTCTTATTATATGACTCTTTCTCCAACCTTTTTAAAAAACTCAGTATTTGGTTTTCTAGAGTAATTTTGTGCAGTCTCAGAAAATTCACGTACCTTTTTGTACGCTAAAATTTTCTTCGCTTTCAAAATCGCTCTGTAAATTCCAAATCTTGAGCTTTTTTGAAAGCTTATATAACAGTCCATCTAGAGGCATTTTTTCTCACTCTTAAAATGCCTCTATTTGAACTATTCTCCAACTTTTTGAAAAAGATCAGGATTGGGAAAGGCTATCTTGCAAAGGGACGGTAAAAGTCGAGAAGTTTTTTTAAGGTCAGGGCATCATAGTTGTCACGACAGCACTCAATATCATCCAATGTTTTAACGCTCACGCCGGTATGAGCGGCAAGCTCGTCCAAAGAATAATCCAATTTTGTGCGCAAGAAGAAAAAGTGCATGGCGAGGATGGCTGAAAGTTCTTCTCTGGAAAGGTTTCTGTCAATCATGAGCACTCTCCTCTTGTATTAATTTGATGAAATTGATGATAAAAGCCGTGTGGATTTTTGGGGTGCAGCCTCGTTCAATGTTATCGATTGTTTGATAATCAATTCCCAAGGCTTCGGCACAATCCATAATGCTCATTTGGCGGTTGGTGCGCAGGGCATGGATAAATTCGCCAATGATTTTAATCTGACGGAGGTTGATTTCTTGTGGGGAGTTGTAAGAAGATTTGAAACGGAGCATTTCTTCCATGAGCTTTTCCTTTTGTTTGTGTTTAATACAGAGAGGAAAAGAGGTGACCGGAGAGTAGAACAGCTTTCACGAAAAAAAGCCTCCCTCGTTTGTTGTTGCAAAAAAGGGCTCTCCGGCCATATATGGAGGTATATCACCGGAGATAATATATCAATTATCGATATTATCTATATTATAGAAAATATCCCATAATCAATTTACAGCGTTATTATCTCAAAACGCCGTTCCGTGAAAAGG
>CATGXW010000226.1 GCA_949542085.1 uncultured Alphaproteobacteria bacterium | reverse complement strand
CGGATAATATCAAAGGCTTGCTTGAGGTGAGGGGGATAGGCATAAAAAAAGTGCCTTTCACGGAAGATGTGCCGCTTGATATTGTTGTTAAGCTGGTCAAAACCCCGCGGGAAGTCGAGCGGCTGCCGGTACCGGCTTTTTGGGATTTTGACGGAATAAGAGTGCCTTTAGTCAATGTTTGGAGCGGGGATGTGTCCGCTGTTGAAAAAATCATAGCCGCGTTAAGCTTTGAAAATACATACTAAGCTGTGCGGATTTTGAGCTTCGCGGTTGATTCTTCGGCGGCAAAGCTCTAAACTGAAACAAATTATTTTTTACAGGAGAAGTTTATGCTGCTTGTTAATATCGAAAATTTCTTGCGTCGTCAGGGAAAACCGTTGGTTAAGTTTATTTCTCGTCTTGGCGAGTTGTCTGTGTTTGTCGCTCAGTCGTTGTATAATTGCATCACCCCGCCGTTTTACGGCCGCAATCTGATGCGTCAGATTATCGATATGGGCTTTTATTCCCTGCCTGTTGTCGGTTTGACCACGATTTTTGCCGGTATGGTTATCGCCTTGCAAAGTTATTCCGGCTTTATGCGTTATGGTGCGGAAGGCGCTGTTGCCGAAGTTGTTTTGATTTCCGTTACTCGTGAGCTTGCTCCCGTATTGTCTGCTTTGATGGTTGCCGGTCGTATCGGTGCCGCCATGGCAGCCGAAATCGGAACGATGCGCGTGACCGAACAGATTGACGCTCTGACCACTTTGTCGACCAATCCTTTCAAATACTTGGTTGCGCCGCGTATTTGGGCGGGTTTGATTGTTATGCCGATTTTGGTTATGCTTGGCGATGTTATCGGTATTTTTGGCGGCTATGTTGTCGGTGTTTACAAATTGGGCTTCAATCCTGCCAACTACATCAATTCAACATTGCAAAACCTGCAAACGATTGACATCACCACCGGCTTGGCCAAAGCTTTTGTCTTTGGTTTTATCATTGCGGTTATGGGTTGCTACAACGGCTACAAATCCCGCGGTGGTGCGCAGGGTGTCGGTGCTGCTACAACCAACGCCGTTGTGTCGTCATCAATTTTGATTTTGATTTTCAACTATATCATTACCGAACTTTTCTTCTCAAAATAAGGCTTAGGAGATTTAGAAATGAGTGAAGCAAAAATAAAAATCAGCAATCTTCATAAAGCCTTTGGCAAAAAGGTTGTGTTGGACGGTGTGGATCTGGAGATTCCCAAAGGAGAATCTTTAGTGGTTATCGGTGGTTCCGGTACCGGTAAATCCGTTTTGATTAAATGTATTCAGGGGCTGTTGCGTCCGGATACCGGTTCAATTCTCGTTGATGATGAAGAAGTTGTCGGTATTAATGAAAAACAGAAAGAAGCCCTGCACTCCAAAATGGGAATGCTGTTTCAGGGCGGTGCGTTGTTTGACAGTTTGAGCGTTTGGGAAAACGTTGCTTTTGACCTGATTGAAAACAAAAAGATGAACAAAAAGGAAGCAAAAACCGAAGCTATTCGTGTTTTACGTCAAGTAGGTCTGGCTCCGGACGTGGCTGATTTGTCACCATCGGAACTGTCCGGCGGTATGCAAAAACGTGTCGGTCTGGCTCGTGCAATCGCTTCTCGTCCGGAGATTATCTTTTTTGACGAGCCGACAACAGGTTTGGACCCGATTATGGCTGACGTGATTAATGACCTGATTATTGAGTCTGTTAAAGGTCTGGGCGCAACGGCTTTGACCATTACGCACGACATGGCTTCGGCTCGCAAGATTGCCGACCGTATCGCGATGTTGTATAAAGGCAAAATCATCTGGCAGGGAACGGTTAAAGAAATGGAAAAAACCGACAACGCCTATGTCTGCCAGTTTATCAACGGCTGTTCCCAAGGCCCGATTAAAGTGGAGGTCTAATTGGCAAAAAGAGACGCAAAACAATATGTCTGCCAAAACTGCGGTTCGGTTTATCCCAAATGGCAGGGCAAATGCGACGCTTGCGGCGAATGGAATACGATTATCGAAGAAACCGTAAGCAACGAGGGCTTTTCCAACCTCAATAGCAAAAAGTCCAAAGGGCGGATAATTGATTTTGTACCTTTGAGCGGTGCCGAACAGCATTTAAGCCGTTTGTCGACCGGCAACAAAGAGCTTGACCGTGTCTGCGGTGGCGGCTTGGTTTCCGGTTCCGTGATTT
>CATGXW010000225.1 GCA_949542085.1 uncultured Alphaproteobacteria bacterium | reverse complement strand
GCTTGATGGAAAAGATTGAGGACCACCCGATGGTTATTCCTTACGGTGATCGTTCCGGTGTGGTTATTGAACCGTTAATGACTGACCAATGGTTTGTTGATGCGCCCAAACTGGCAGTTAAAGCCATTGAGGCGGTTGAAAACGGCGATATGGAATTTGTACCGAAGTCTTATGAAAAGACCTATTTTGAATGGATGCGCAATATTCAACCGTGGTGCATTTCCCGCCAATTATGGTGGGGACACCAGGTGAAATCTTCTGTGAGGAAAATCTTGAGGAGGCTCAGGCTGTCGCAGATAAACACTACGGTAAACACGTTGAGCTGACCCGCGAAACGGATGTTTTAGATACTTGGTTCTCTTCCGGGCTGTGGGCTTTCTCAACAATGGGCTGGCCGGATAAAAGCGAGTATCTGGATACTTTCTACCCGACTTCGGCTCTCGTTACCGGCTTTGACATCATCTTCTTCTGGGTTGCCCGCATGATGATGATGAGCATGTATATGATGAAAAAGGTGCCGTTCCGCAAATGTTATATCCACGGTCTGGTTCGTGATGAAAAAGGCCAAAAGATGTCCAAATCCAAGGGCAATACCATTGACCCGATGATTTTGGTTGAACAATACGGTGCGGATGCTTTGCGTTTCTTCATGGCGGCGATGGAAACACAGGGCAGGGATATTAATATGTCAGAATCCCGTATTGCCGGTTATCGTAATTTTGCCACCAAGTTGTGGAATGCAGCCCGTTTTGGTGAAATGAACGAATGCAAACTGCGTTCTGATTTTGATGAAAAACTGGCAAAATTATCTGTTAACCAATGGATTATTGCCAAAGCCAAACAGGCCACTCAGGAAGTCACCGACAACCTGAATGCTTTCCGCTTCTCCGAAGCGGCTAATGCTGTTTATCAGTTTGTCTGGGGCTCGTTCTGTGATTGGTATATCGAAATGATTAAGCCGATTTTGTATGGCGAAGATGAAACAGCAAAAGCAGAAACTCGCGCGACTTTCGCTTGGGTTTTGGATAGAATTTTGGTTATCTTGCATCCGTTTATGCCTTTTATTACCACTGAATTGTGGAATAATACCTGCGATGAACGCCAATGCAAACTGATTAATGCGGCCTGGCCGAAAGATGAAAACTTTGAAACGGCAGCAATGGATGAAGTTGACTGGTCAATAGAGTTGATTAGTGCCATTCGTTCACTGCGTGCGGAGATGAATATTCCCGCCGGTGCTAAACTGACCGTTTACCTGAAGGACGGCAATGCACAGTCTTGTGCAAATTTGCAAACATTTAACCAGATTATCTGCTCTCTGGCAAGGCTGGAAAAATTAGACTGTTTTGCTGCCGGACAGGAAATCAGTAAAGATATGGTTTCCGGCGTGTTCCGCGAGGGTATTATTCTTATGCCGCTCAAAGGTGTGGTTGATTTTGCTGCGGAAAAGGAACGCCTGAAAAAAGAACTGGATAATTTGGATAAATATCTGGAAGGCTATGCACGTAAGTTAAGTAACCCGAGCTTTGTGGAACGAGCTCCGGCTAAAGTGGTTGAAGAGGAAAAACGCCGCCAAGCTGAAGCACTGGAAAACAAAGCTAAGGTTGAAGAAGCTTTGCAGCGCATCGCTAATTTCTGATACAAAAATCCCCTGAAATTGTTTTCAGGGGATTTTGTTTCGGAAAAACGTTTCTGACTGAAAAACTTGCTAAGGAATGGTTTTTTTGTTAGAATTAAAACTGATTTATTATTGTTTCCGGGGAGAAGGCTGATGCAGGAGAATGAAGAAAATCCGGTTAATCAGGAAGATGAAATGCCGTCGCTGGATGCAGCGCATGAATATCCTGATCAGGAAGGTGCATCTGTGCCGGCGGAAGATAACGGAAATGAAAACCGCTCCCGCCCCAATCGGGGAAAACAGATTTTAAGGGCAGTGACCGAAGTGGCAGGCGTAGAGGATGTCTATGAAACGGTGACCCTTATTGTAAAAAAAGATGAAAACGTTACGCCGAAAGAGAAAAGAAAAAAAGTTTTGGATGCGGTGCTGAAAATTACCGGCGTCCGGGGCGCATATAATGATGTCAAAGAGGTGTTCAAGCGCAGAAACGAGGAGAAAAACGCTGAAGAAACTCCTGAAAAGCTGGATAAAAAGACAAAGCGCAAAAATGTTTTTAAGAGGATTGTTCAGG
>CATGXW010000224.1 GCA_949542085.1 uncultured Alphaproteobacteria bacterium | reverse complement strand
AATTTCCGGTACTTCCTCTGCGTGATATTGTGGTTTATCCTAAGATGATTGTGCCGCTGTTTGTGGGACGTGAGAAATCTATCAATGCTTTGCAAGAAGTTGTTGACAATGATCAAAATATTGTTTTGGCCACCCAGAAAGACGCTTCGGTCGAAGAACCGGGGAGTGATGATATTTACCATGTCGGAACATTGGGAACCGTTTTGCAAATGTTACGATTGCCGGACGGAACGGTTAAGGTTTTGATTGAGGGATTGGATCGCGTTAAGATAGACAAACTTTACGGCGGTGACAGTTTTATGCAGGCTAATATTACAATTTTGCCTGATGTTGAAAGCAAAGCCGATGAAGCTGAATTGGAAGGTTTGTCCCGCGCGGTTCTTTCGCAGTTTGAAGAATATGTCAAATTGTCAAAGAAAACGCCGCCTGAGGTTTTGATGGCGGTGAATCAGATTGATGATTACAGTAAACTGGCCGATACCATTGCATCTCATTTATCCTTGAAAATTGCTGATAAGCAAGCTTTGCTCGAGGGGGCAGGGCTCAAAGAGCGGTTTGAGAAAATTTTGGAATTTATGGATGCCGAAATCACGCTTTTGGAAGTTGAAAACAAAATCAAGAATCGCGTTAAAAAACAGATGGAGAAAAGTCAGAAAGAATATTATCTGAATGAACAGATGAAGGCGATTCAAAAAGAATTGGGCGATGGCGAGGATGATGCCGAAATTGCCGAATATATGAAAAAAATTGAAAGTACAAAGCTTTCTAAAGAAGCTAAAGAAAAAGCTTTGGCGGAAGTTAAAAAACTAAAGTCCATGAGTGTGATGTCGGCCGAAGCCACCGTGGTTCGTAATTATTTGGATTGGCTTTTGGATATTCCTTGGAAAAAACGCTCCAAGGTTAATAAAGACTTGAGCCGAGCCATGGATATTTTGAATGAAGACCATTATGGTTTGGAAGAAGTTAAGGAGCGTATTGCCGAATATTTGGCGGTGCAGGCGCGGGCAGACAAGGTTAAAGGACCGATTTTGTGTCTGGTCGGCCCTCCGGGTGTCGGTAAAACTTCTTTGGGAAAATCAATAGCCAAGGCAACAGGGCGCAGTTTTGTCCGCGCTTCTCTGGGCGGTATGCGTGATGAAGCTGAAATCAGAGGACATCGCCGGACGTATATTGGTTCCATGCCCGGAAAAATTGTTAAAGGAATGAAAAAAGCAGGAACGTCGAATCCTCTGTTTTTGCTTGATGAAATTGATAAACTCGGTAACGATTATCGCGGAGATCCCAGTTCCGCTTTGTTGGAGGTTCTTGATCCGGAGCAAAACGCAACGTTCAGCGATCATTACTTGGAAGTGGATTATGACTTATCAGACGTGATGTTTGTCACGACGGCAAATTCTTTGGATATGCCGCGTCCGTTGTTGGATCGTATGGAAATTATCAGACTTTCCGGTTATACAGAGGATGAAAAGATTCAAATCGCCAAAGGACATTTGTTGCCGAAAATTTTCAGCGAAATGGCTATCAAAGAAGGTGAGGTTGAGATAGAGGACAGCGCCATCTGCAATATTATCAGATATTATACCAGAGAAGCCGGTGTTCGTAATCTGGAGAGAGAAATTGCTAAAATCGCACGTAAAGCGGTTAAGGAAATTTTGACCTCCAAAGAAAGAAAAGTTGTTGTGAATTGTGACAATTTGGAAAAATATCTCGGTGTCATCAAATATCGTTTCGGGGAGGCCGAAGAAAAAGATCATGTCGGTGTGACAACGGGATTGGCATGGACGGAAGTTGGTGGAGACATCTTGTTTATTGAAGCGGTTGATATGCCCGGTAAAGGAATTGTCAAACAAACCGGTAAGCTGGGTGAGGTGATGAAAGAATCTATTGACACGGCTTATTCCGTTGTTCGTTCTCATTCCGCTGATTTGGGGATTGATCCTGAAATTTTTGAAAAAACGGATATTCACGTTCACGTGCCGGAAGGAGCAACACCCAAAGACGGTCCGTCCGCAGGTATTGCCATGTATACAACATTGGTTTCTGTTTTGACGAAAATTCCGGTACGCAAAGATGTGGCCATGACCGGTGAAATCACGTTACAAGGACGGGTTTTGCCTATTGGCGGGTTGAAGGAAAAGCTTCTTTCCGCTTTGCGCGGCGGGATTAAAACGGTTATTATTCCTAAGGACAACGAAA
>CATGXW010000223.1 GCA_949542085.1 uncultured Alphaproteobacteria bacterium | reverse complement strand
CTCACCGTGCAAGAAAAAATATCAGCACCGGTAAATGTCAATCAAAAAATATTGCTAGGTCTCAATGTATCCAATGCCATAGACCGTAGCCACACTCCCACGGCAGCCGCAGCGGAAAACACCAGAATATTGTTTGTTGAAGACGAAGATTCCGTCCGCACATTCGGCACCAGAGCATTAAAGAAAAAAGGCTATGACGTTATTGGCTGCAACTCGGCCGAAAACGCTCTTGAATATATTGAACGGGATTCTGGTTTCAATCTTCTGGTGACGGATATGGTCATGCCGGGCATCAGCGGCGCCGAATTAACAAAGATTATCAAAGAAAAACTACCGGATATCAAAGTTATCCTCGCTTCAGGATATTCCGAAGAAATCGTCCGTCAAGAGCTTGATAATTTTGATGATTTTGATTTTATCACCAAACCATACAGCCTCGGTGACTTGACAGCTAAGGTTTTTGATGTCTTAAATAAAGAATAAAAGGTCAACCGATGTCAAAAACAACAAACACCAATAGCCAGCTCACACTGGATTTTCCGCACCGCCCCAGCTTAAGTCGGGAGGATTATTTAGTCGCATCCTGCAATCGCGAGGCCGTTGCGTTAATCGACAACTGGCCGGATTGGCCTTATTTTGCGGCCTGTATTTACGGCCCCGAAGGCTGCGGAAAAACCCACTTGGCAAATGTATTTGCCAATAAAGTTTCTAACCTGACCAATTTTCCGTATAAAATTCCGTTTGTCAAAGCCGGACAAATCCAGACACAAAATTTTCGAGACCTGTTTGCTCGTCACTCTTGTTTGGTTATCGAAGAATTAAACGATGCCATCAATCAGGAAGCACTGTTCCACCTATACAATTTATACCGAGACGAAGGAGGCAACATCCTTTTTACTTCTTCTCTGGCACCGGCGCGCCTCAATTTTTCGTTGCCGGATTTGCGTTCTCGCATGAATATCGTTCCGGCTGTTGAAATTCAAGAACCTGATGACGACCTGCTGGCCGCCTTACTGGTTAAACTATTTAATGATCGACAAATCATTCCCACACCGGAACTCATCAACTACACCCTCAACAACATGCAGCGATCATTTTCTTACGCCCGCAAACTTGTTGCCGAAATCGACGCCGTTTCGTTGTCCCGCAAACGAGCTGTATCGATTCCCATTGTTAAAGAAGCCATCCAAACATTAAACGATACATCACAAGGCGACCTGTTCGATTAGGAGAAATAATGGAAAAAATAGCCCTGCCGGAAACCTTAGGCAATGAAACAATCACACTCCAACGTCACAATCACATTTTTGACGAACAACTCTTTAACGCCATCGATGCCAATCGTACCCACTTGCGTCCTTGGCTCTTTTGGGTTGATAAAACAAACACATTGGAAGATACCAAAAAAACAACAGATTTATTTATCAATCTGTGGCAAGAAAAAAGCAACTTTGCCTACGTAATCCTTAATAAACAAAACGAAGTGTTGGGAACAATTGATTTTCATGACGTTAATATAGATAATCGCAGTGGAGAAATAGGCTATTGGCTGCGTAAAGACAAAACCGGCTACGGATACATAAGCATGGCGCTAAAACTCTTGGAAGATGAAATCTTTAATCTCGGCTTTGTTCGAATAGCAATTACTTGTGACAGCCTAAACACAGCCTCCTCCGCAGTCGCAATTCGCAATAGTTATTCATATGAAGGCTGCTGCAAAAAAGCCCTCAACGCCTATGGCGAATTACACGACCGCTTACTATACGCCAAAATAAATCCTCTAACCTCTATCTCATGAGCATTTTGGTTCTACAACCGCTAAAGCAAATCAAACATAAAAGCTCAAATACTGCCCCCTCTGCGCAAACACAGGCTCTCAGATAACCCTCCCACATCCTTGCAGCTATGGCTAATAAGATTTCCATCAGTAGCTAGCATAAAGTGTGCACCAATAGGGTTTCCATGAGCATCAATAAGGCCTTTCATAAACAAACAGCAACAATTATTTCTGGCGTATCCATACTACACCCTGAAACAATGGCAGAACCAGCACCACCTCCACCAATAGGGGTGTCATTTGTTATCTTTTTCCACTCACATTTATAACATCCATCAGCAGCTAGATCTTTTTCTTCCTGTGTTTCTGGGTCACACGGTTCTTCCTGATATCCCTCTTGATTACATAAAGGACAACAAGA
>CATGXW010000222.1 GCA_949542085.1 uncultured Alphaproteobacteria bacterium | reverse complement strand
AACGGCCACAGAGTTTTGGATATCTGCGCCGCCCCCGGAGGAAAAACAGCCCAACTCCTTGCCGGCGGAGCAAAAGTAACGGCACTGGACATTTCTGCGACACGCCTGCAAACACTGCGTCAAAACTTGGAAAGACTTAAATTATCCACCGAACAAATTATCTGCGCCGATGCCGTCAACTATCTGCGAGATTTTCAGGATGAACCCTTTGACGACATTCTGCTGGATGCTCCTTGCTCGGCGACGGGAACCCTGCGTCGTCATCCGGAAATCGTTCACCTGAAAACAGATGCCGACATCATCAAACAAGCAACTTTACAAAAACAAATACTGCAACAAATAACCAAAGCTTTGAAAGTCGGCGGCCGGCTCGTCTATTGCACATGCTCTCTTGATAAACGAGAAGGAGAAGAGCAAATCAAAAGCTTTTTAAAAGAAAACGACAATTTTTCAATCATTCCCGTCACCATTCCCAATTGCCCGCAAGAAGTATGTACTGCTGACGGATTTTTGCGAGTTCTGCCATGCCATTTATCGGAAGCAGGCGGTGCAGACGGTTTCTTCATTGCCTTACTGCAAAGGATTAAGTAATGTTTTTCAAATCGTCCGAAACAAAGAAAGCTTCACCGACAACCACTCCCGACAAAACAGTTTATTTGCTGGGCTATTCTTCGCAAAGCTTATACTTGTCTTACCACCTCCAAAACAACGGCTACTCCCCGATAATTCTGGAAACGCCGGACAAAGCTTTGGAACTCGGAAAAGATGAATTTACCATAAAAGAAGACCGCCTGTTACAACGCAGCAAATTTAGCATTCAAACAAGCTATCAAATGCAAAGAGAGTGCTGTCTTCTCATCATTCCGCAAACATCGTCGCCTCTAAAAACAAAACTGCTTCTGTTATCACCGGCAAAACTCAAAAATGCCCATGTTATTTTTCTGGACTTTGAGGAAGACATGACACCTCTCGTGGACTTTTTGCAAAAACCGGTTATTCGGGGAACGATGTCTTGCTTCATAGAATTTTCCAAAAGACAGATAACCCTCTCCGGAAGACAACCGACAAGACAGCTCCGCCGTAAAAATGCTGAGAACGGCTTTTGGCAACGGCAGCATAAATATAGACACGCTTCCGGACGCGGCAAAAAACTTTTGGAGCGCGTTTATTCCCTATACCGCGGCATCACTGCTGTCGGCGGCATCAGAAAAAAGCATCTCCGCAATGACCAAAAATCCCGAAGACCGCCAATCCATTTCAGATATTATCAACGAGCTTGTCTCTGTGGCACGCAAAAACGGCGTTGAAATATCTTCTTCCGAAATGTTGCGGAAAATATATAACATCCCTTACTCCTACATATATCCTCTTCAGCAAAACCTTCAAAACAAACATGAGTTAAACAGATTTTTTTCTGTTTTAACAAAAAACAATGAAACTGAAGAAAAAACGCCTCTTTTACGAAACCTCTTAAAGCAAATTTACAACAAAACGCTGGCATAACCGGATAATCCTCTTGAAGAAAAAGCAAAAAACGCTATAACTTAATTAAGGATATGGCAAAAGGAGAGATTGAATGGAAACCACATTTATCATTTTTACGGCAGCCTTCATTTGTTGTCTGTTCGGCTCTTTTGCGTTTCTGTTCCTATACAGGCAAAAAACAAACGAAACAACCTCTTCCTCCCGATTGCCGGCATATTTATTCTTAATGATAACAGCCATCGCCGGCTTCTTTTGCTACATTTTTAATCAAACATCTGATTTCATTATCCCCTTTACATTAAACAGTATCTTATTGCCGCTTATCAGTGTCTTTATAATGGGTGTCACAAATTTTCTTCCCCAAAGAAAATGGCTTCACAATGCGGTTGTCTTGATATCTGTTTGCGGAACTTTATTCCTTTTTCCGCAATACCGGTTGATTTTTGATTCGCGGCTGCCAAGCATCGTCAATACGGTTCTAACCGGAATTTTATGGCTGCTGATAACTTACAGTTTGCGCATTTTTATCAAAATGCCCGCGGCACTTTATGTTTCAGTATCATCATTTTTTATCGGCGGCGTTATATTGAGCATCATCGGCGGCATTCCCCTGCTCATCGGATTGCTCTGCTTATGCTTCGCGACACCGTCCCTTATCTTCTTATCCGCCAATCACTCCGCACAAACAACAGACCTTTCTCCCTACAACACGGACATCATCGGTTATTT
>CATGXW010000221.1 GCA_949542085.1 uncultured Alphaproteobacteria bacterium | reverse complement strand
ATATAATAATGTTGGCTCGGAAGATCTGCGGAAAATACGAACTACGCAGCCTCCCTCTATGCCACCTATGCTACATCAAATTTATTTGCATTGCAACAGAATTTATTTGCTCTGTTAAGAGTTTGATTTTCTCAGCGATTTCCTTATCTGTTTCACAGATTCGCCCGTCATCGGCGGGAGCTGTTTGGGGGGCGTGTTGTCCTTTTTTGAGTTCGCTCAGTTCATCTGCAACCAACAAGCCGACCATAGCCAAAAGCAGGCTTTCATTAACCTGACCAATTCCCTGGCTGATCATTTTGGCCTTTTCATCTAAAATGCGGGCCAGTTGATAAATTCTGACCTCCTGTCCGTCTTCACAGGCAATCGCGTATTCACGGGAATTAATTGTTATCGTTACTTGAGCCATTGTTATCCAATACTTTATCTAGTTTTTTTATAATTTCATCAATGTTGCTGAGGATGTTTTCCGAGGACGATGTTAAAATCTCCAGTCGGTTTTCCCTGTCTTTCAACAACGCGTTTTGCTGCTTGGCATCATTCTTAAGATCATTTTTTTTGGCGGCCACCGTTGTCGATAGATTGTTCAAAGCCTCGCTGAGAGCGGAAAGCGCGTCATTGGTGCGGGCTAAATCAATTTTTTTTGCATCCATGCAGATTTCTCTTTCTAAATAAAAAAAATTCGCCTATAGTCAACGCATAATAAACGACAATCATTGTTTTACAAGAGAAAAGAAACACTTATGCCTCAGTTTATCCTCAACATTAATTCAGCTTCGGATACGGTTTATCGTGACGAGAATATTTGTTGTTATCTTTTGAACGAAAGTCTGCCGGACGGATACGTTCAAAGTTTTTCGGCGGAAGGGCGTTTGGTTCTGTTGGGCGGAAAAAACGCGGCGGAACGGTGCAAGTTGTTGAATGCCGACGGTGTTGTTGCCGATATATCCTCGGATTATCCGATAAAGGCACAGGTTGCAAAAGTTGCTGAAAAACTCGGAAAGGGTAAGGTTCTTGGAGTGGTCGTTTGTGCGCGCCGGCACGAGGCGATGTTGGCAAGCGAAACCGAGCCTCAGTTTGTGGCTTTTCGCTTTGCTCCGGAAGAGAAAGACAAGGCTCAAGAGCTGATAGCGTGGTACAATGAGTTGTTCTTGATTCAATGTGCGGTTGATTTACGAGGCGGTTTGCAGAATCTGGATGGTATTGATGCCGATTTTGTGATCATAAATTCGCACGATTATAAAGATTTTGGTTGCTAAAAAATAAAGATTAGATTAATTTGCCTATAAATAATATAAATGACTAAGGAGAAAAATAATGAAACAACAAGCGGGTTCAATCAGAATTGGCTGGGTTATTGAATATAAAGGAAAACCCTGGACTGTATTGAAAACTAACTTTGTTAAGCCCGGAAAAGGCGGCGCTTTCATGCAGGTTGAAATGAAATCTGTTGAAGAAGGCACAAAAACCAACGAACGCTTCAGAACAGAAGATATGGTCGAAAAAATGATGGTTGAAACCAAAGATTGTCAGTTTTTGTTTGAAGATGCTTCCGGTTTGACATTTATGGAAAGCGACACTTTTGAGCAATTTACGATGCCGGCTGATATTTTAGGCGATTCTCGTCCGTTTATGACAGATGGTATGGATGTTAAAGTCAGCGTTATCGACGGTAAGCCGATTTCTGTTGAATTGCCGTTGCAGGTTGTTTGTGAAGTTGTTGAAACAGAGCCTGTTATCAAAGGTCAAACAGTTTCTTCTTCTTACAAACCGGCAATTTTGGATAACGGTGTTCGCACCACGGTTCCTCCGTTTGTTGGTGTTGGTGACAAAATCGTTGTCGCCACGGCTGACGCCTCTTATGTTGAAAGAGCTAAATAATGTCATATATTTCAGCCAGTCTCAATTTTTTAATGACATCCGTCAAAAAAGCCGGTTCGTCATTAACCCGTGATTTTAATGAGATTGAACAATTGCAGTCTTCTGTCAAAGGACACAAGGAATTTGTTGCCGCGGCGCGTGAACGCACAATGAAAGCGTTGCGCAACGAGCTTCAAAAAGGCAAGCCGGATTATGCCGTCGTTGTTGATGTCGGCATAGCGGGCATCGCCTGCATGGAAGGGGGTGTTGGTTGCATTGTAGCCGGTAAGGTGTTCGAGAACTTCTTCATCGCTGCGGTATACGCCTTCGTAGCGGTATCCCCAGAAGTAGTTGAGCGAGTGGCCTTC
>CATGXW010000220.1 GCA_949542085.1 uncultured Alphaproteobacteria bacterium | reverse complement strand
ATTATGCAAATCTGCATGTTCCTGATGCTGGGTCTCCTTGTCAATCCTCATGAACTAACGTCGGTTATGCCGGCCGGTTTTGCCTGTTCGCTGTTTTTAATGATTATCGCCAGACCTTTGGCCGTTTTCATCTGCCTGTTCCGCAGCGAATACACCATCCAAGACCAACTCATCATCAGTTGCGCCGGCCTTAAAGGAGCCGTTCCCGTCATCTTGGCAACTTATCCTTTGATGCGAGGCGTTGATAATGCCGTATACATTTTCAACCTGATTTTCTTCTTAGTGATTTTATCCGTTTTATTTCAGGGCAAAACCTTGCCTCTGTTAGTAAACTATCTGGAAAAGAAAAATCCGGCGACAGAAGAAGAAACACCTCCGGAACCGGAACAACCCGAGAAAAAAAGCTGGTCGTTTTTGAACTTGTTCAAAAAACGCTCAACACCTAATCAATAACAATTCTTTCCAAGTTAAAACTGCGCTGTTCTTGCCGCTGCACACAAAAAGCCAGCAAATTTTCACCTTTAATCCGCAGAGGAATAATCATTCTCCGCGACAAACTGCCGTCAACTTTCCGATATGTAATATCGATTTTCCGACTTGCGCCGCCTGATTAAGAAAATCAGACTTTTCTTTCATTGACCAATTTTGCTTTGAACCGTAATCCCGCATAAAAGCAGATACCCGCACATCCGTCTGCACATGACGCAAAGAAAGCGGCTTCATCAAACGTAATCCCTCAAAAGATGAACAACGGCTAAGAGCCACATACAACTGTCCGGTGGCAAAAGTTCCGTTTCCGATATCAATATCAACCTGCCGGAATGTTTTTCCCTGACTTTTATGAATTGTAACCGCCCATGCCGGACGAAACGGAAACTGCGTAAACGAACCGGCAACCTCAGCCACCAGTTCTTTATCCTGCAACGTATATTTATAAATTTCCCACGTATAGGGAAAAACATCTACCAACTTTTGTTCTTCATGCAAACGAACACGAAGATAACGAAGCTCCCCATCCCGCAAACAAATATTTTCAATATGCCCGATACTGCCGTTAACCCAACGATTCTTAGCGTCATTATTCAAAAACATAATCTGGGCGCCGAGTTTAAATTCCAAAGTCTCTGCCGTCGGATAATAATCCGCTCCGAAAGTACCGTCAACAACAGCCTGAGACGAATAAAGCTGCCCGTCTAAAGCCTCCATCCGTTTGCGATTGATGTCATCGGCAAGTTGATTTACCGTTGTTAAACTAATGCGAAAAGTATCTTTATCATCAGTAGCATCGGCTTCAACGACACGACTGTTTAACAACTTGATATCCTCACCCGTAACCGTATTGGATCGAATACGATTCAACAAACCGATAAAGCACTCGTCTTTTTGCCGATAAATTTTATTGAGTTCCACAACTTTCAAAGAAATAGCTCGAAACACATCCGCGCTAAAAAAATAAGGCGTATTGTATTTCTGTCGGAAAAAAGGCTCTTCCTGCCGTGATAAAACCGGCGGCAGCTGATACAAATCCCCCACAAACACCATTTGCACTCCGCCGAAAGGAACCTCTTCTTTCGGACCATAGAGCTTCAAAAAAGCGTCGATACAATCCAGAATATCCGCCCGCAGCATTGAAACTTCATCAATAATCAATGTCTCCAGCTTTTTGTAAATGCGCTTTGCCCGCGGAACAAAATCTTTCGACACTATTTTTTCAACGCTGATATTAACCGGAAAACCGAAAAAACGATGCACCGTCTGTCCGTGAACATTCAAAGCGGCAACACCGGTCGGTGCCAAAACCACAATATTTTTCGCACTTTTCCGTCGGCAATAATCCAACCAGGTTGATTTGCCGGCGCCAGCCTTTCCCGTCACAAACAAATGCGTTTTTTCATTTTCCAACAAATCAAAAGCCTGCTGAAATTCAGGCGATATGTCAAGCAGCGTGTCCATCTTTTTCCGATTGCTAAAAGTTATTTTTATGATAACATACTTCACACGATGAACAAGAGGATTTTAGAGCAATGCAAGAAATTGAGGACAGATTAATACAAATTGAAACAATTTTAGCCGAACAAGAACGAATTTTGGAAGACTTGAATCAAATAATCATTGAACAAGGTAAAAATATCGACCGCCTTACCGCTCAAAATCAATATTTATTAAGCTTAACCAAAGAAGACGCCGTCAAACCGTTGAGTGAAGAAACGCCACCGCCGCACTACA
>CATGXW010000219.1 GCA_949542085.1 uncultured Alphaproteobacteria bacterium | reverse complement strand
CGGGGTTTCATATTCTACGTGTGATGTCGAAATCGTTATACCGCGCGCTTTTTCTTCAGGCGCTTTATCTATTTGATCATACGCCGTAAAGTTTGCTCCGCCTTCTTCTGCCAATACTTTTGTGATTGCTGCTGTTAACGTCGTTTTGCCGTGGTCTACGTGACCTATTGTTCCTATATTGCAGTGCGGCTTACTACGTTCAAATTTCTCTTTTGCCATTGATGTTGTATCCTATAAAAAGGGTTAAGACAATTACTGATATAAGAGAAATGGAGCGGGTGAGGGGAATCGAACCCCCGTCATAAGCTTGGAAGGCTTCTGCTCTACCATTGAGCTACACCCGCTTATATGTCTCTCACCGAGAGATAAAACCCTATTCAAAAAAATGGTGGAGGGGGATGGATTCGAACCATCGTAGACTAAGTCGACGGATTTACAGTCCGTTGCATTTGACCGCTCTGCCACCCCTCCGTTTATTACGAATAAGGAATGAGGATTGGTATCCTTATAATGTCACTACCCTGCAAATAATAGTATTTTCTTCGCTTTGTCAACATCTTTTTTATCTCTTTATTAATTTATTTTTGTTAAACCTCTCAATATTGGATTAATAATCAGGAAAAACAAATGCCTAAAATTGCTTTAACGGAACGAAGAAATCCAGACACGGTCAACATCGACTTAATGGATTCGTACAATATTGCCAAGACATTAAATAACGAGGATAAAAAAGTTGCCCTCGCCGTTGAGCAAACACTTCCCGAAATCGGCAAAGCAATTGAACTCATCGCGCAAACATTCCGCAAAGGCGGACGTCTGGCCTATTTTGGCGCGGGAACCAGCGGACGCCTTGGTGTTTTGGACGCGTCGGAGTGCTGGCCGACATTCGGAATTGACCACGGCATGATCTGCGGTTTCATTGCCGGCGGAGATAAAGCTTTGCGTTTTTCCGTTGAAAACTCGGAAGACAGCAGCGAATTGGCATTACAAGACTTAAAAACATTTTCTCCGACCCCTGACGATATTATTGTCGGCATTTCGGCAAGCGGCCAACCGCGCTATATCCTGACAATCATGGAAGAAGCGCAGAAAATGGGCTGTAAAACCATTGGTATCAGCTCCAATCCTGAAGCAAAGTTACAAAATTTTTCCAACATTTTCATCAATCCGCTTGTCGGAGAAGAACCCATCACCGGCTCATCCCGCATGAAATCAGGAACCGCCCAGAAGATGATTCTCAACATGTTGTCAACCGGAGCAATGATTCGCATCGGCAAAACCTACGAAAATTACATGATAGATGTCCGCATGTGCAATGAAAAACTAATTGATCGGGGCCGCCGCATCGTTTCCGAAATCGCCGACATCTCAATGGAACAGGCCGCCGACTATTTGCAGACCAGTAACAACAATGTCAAAATCGCCTGCGTCATGGCAATAAAGAACTGCAGCGCAGAAGATGCAAAAAAATATCTTGATGCTCAAGATGGTATTTTAAGAAAGGTTATTTAATGTCTAAAAATTTTCGCCCGTCATCAACGTCAAACAAATCTCCCCTGATTCTTTACGGCCGCCACGCCGTATTGTCGGCACTGCGCAACCCCGAGCGCTCAATCAGCCGCCTGCTCTGCACCGCAGAAAACGCCTCCGAAGTCAAAGGATTAGTCGCTGAACACAAATTACAAATCGTTGACCGCAAAGAAATCGACAAGCTTCTTCCGCGAGAAGCCGTTCATCAGGGATTCGCCCTTTTTTGCACCCCGTTACCAAACTATGCATTAGAAGAAATCATCGATATCGCCGACACCAAGAAAAATTGCCATATTCTGATTCTCGACCAAGTAACCGATCCGCAAAACATCGGCGCCATTATCCGTTCTTGCGCCGCGTTTGACACTTTGGCGCTTATCCTGCAAGATAAAAATTCTCCCGAAGAAACCGGAGCCATGAACAAAGCCTCCGCCGGAACCATTGAAATGGTTCCTTTATGCCGCGTCACCAATCTGTCTCGCGCCATTCAACAACTGAAAAACGCCGGTTTTTGGATTATCGGCATGGATGGCTATGCCACAACCACCGTTGACAAGATGAACAAATCAGGAAAGACGGCAATCATCATGGGATCCGAAGGCAAAGGCATGCGCCGCCTGATAGAAGAATCATGCGATTCGACCATCCGTCTGCCCATGAATGAAAAAGTTGAAAGCTTAAATGTCTCCACACCAGCTGCA
>CATGXW010000218.1 GCA_949542085.1 uncultured Alphaproteobacteria bacterium | reverse complement strand
GTGGCGGGTCTCCCGTGATGGCGCAAGGTCTTACTAATGCTACACCAATGGATAGGATCGACGAGATGCTTGAAAAGTGGTGCAAAAAACATGATATAACGTTATAAGCAAGGGAGGAAAACGATGTATAGCTTGGAACAAATGAAGGCAATTTATCGCAACATACGCGAGATTGCTAAAACTGAGGATAATAGTAGGGCGCAAGAAGTTATCGATGGCGTAAGTGCATTTTCCGATTATTTCAAGGCCCAATATCCTCAATTACCCTTGATGAAGCAGTATTACTGCAAAATGCGCTATGAGAGCTTTGATGCGGTAATTGAAATAATTAAGTACTACGGTCTGCAAGATAAACGAGTAAAATCCTTTTTTGGGTTCATTCAAGCGACGGCGGATGCCCCTTCTTTTGGACAAGTTAACGAAGGTAAGGGGAAGATTGATAAACCTAAAGTGTCAGGAAAAGCGCGTTACGGCAATGATGGAGAGGGTGGTCTCGATGACCTGTTCGCCACAGAAGATGACCCGTGGTCTTCCTATAAAAAGTCCCCTAAAAAGAAAAGAGAAATAGGCGATGATGAGTCAGCAACAACGGATGCGGCTGGCGAAAATGCACCTCAGCAGCCTGTAGCTGGTGAGGAACAGCATAAACCTGTCTATCCGAAAGTAGGCAATGGCGATCCGCAGTCTTTAAGCGAATTTATAGGGCAGGAGCATGTCGTAAAACGCATAAGTGCGGAAATCAGGGCGGCAAAAAAACAAGGAATAAAGCATATAGATAACATCCTTCTGTTCGGTAATCGGGGATTGGGTAAAAGTACCTTAATGGAATTGATTGCAAAAGAGCTGGGTGTAAGATATGAGTTCCTTGATGCGTCAGGGTTCTCGAGGACATCGTCAGCACAGGACAGCTTTAATAAGTTCTTGCAAAACATAAGCATCGCAAATGAGCCCGTCGTAATAGCCATTGACGAAATACATGCGTTACCCGAAAACATCCAGACAGGATTGTTGACGTTGTTAAATAGCAGGAAATATTCGTATCTTGACAAGAATGGACAAACCCATGTGCTTCCAGTAGATGAGTTCACATTCATTGGCGCTACAACTGATTCGGATAAAATATTGAATACCATAAAGGATAGATGTAGCAATCTGACCTTTTATCTAAAAGATTATACCCCCGAAGAATTAAAGCAAATATTCACTAACAAATTTGCGTTTAAGGGTTTAAAGGCGTCGGATGAAGTACTGAAAGAGTGCATCCAGCGTTGCAGAAGCTCTATACGTGAAGTCAAATCTATTGTCGACGGATTAAACACAAAAGCCATAAATGCAGATACAGACACCGTGTCATTGGATATGGTGAACGATTATTTCCAGGAAAGAGAGCTTGACTCTATTGGACTCGGGCATACTGATATTGCGATTCTAAAAGCGATAGCTGACGAACCCTCGGGTGTAATATCCGCAGATACTTTGGCAGCACGTGTTCACCTTGATGTAAATGTGTTGACCAAAGATTTCGAGCCGTATCTGATAAAAATCGGTTTTATTAGCATCAACGCTCGTGGCCGCAGCCTTACAGAAAAGGCAATAAAGCACCTTAAAGGTGACGATGATTCTTCGGACGCGGGCGTGTCTACCGACGACGATAAACCAACAGCTACTGGTGAAGCCAACGGCGACGAGGGGAACGAATAATTACAAATAATCGTGAGGATTACACATGAGACAATGTCCTTTTTGTGGAACTGACGAAAGTCAAACAACGCAATTGTTCTGCCATAGATGTCATAATCAAATACGTGCCGAACTGTCAGGGGAAATCTTTTCTTTTCCCGACATTGCTGGTTATAACAATTTAGTAAAAGTTTATGGCTTGATTTTTGCGGATGTGCCACAGTTTTCTTTTGCTAAACAAATAATATTGCAGAGCTTAAATAAACACGATAACTTTGAGGGAATGCCGAGTGATAAAAAAGTTGTTGCGGAAAAGGCTTTAAACTGGGCAAATAAGCTCTGTGACTGGCAAGTGTCGTTTGACCCTTTGGGTAAGCCGACAAACCTAAGCTATGCCGAAAACGCTGACATTTATAAAGATATCGAAGACACGGCAGATGGCGATTTGGGGCATGGCATCAATGCAGCTATTGAGAAAATACGTGTAGAGATTGGTGATGATGGGTTTGCCGTAAGAGCGCTAAACCTTTGCCAAGGTTGCACAATTAAGA
>CATGXW010000217.1 GCA_949542085.1 uncultured Alphaproteobacteria bacterium | reverse complement strand
GCAATTATTGCAGGTTTTGCCGTCCGAAGCGATACCCCAACTCGGTTTCGCACTGTCGATCTTGTATTTGGTCGCACTGGTGTCCGCACAGGAAGAACAGTTACATCCCTCCGGACAAACAGTCAGAGGATAATCCGTACATTGCGCAACACAGGTTCCGTTGTTGAATGTGTAGCCGCTCGGACAAGTGCATTCCGTATAAAGCTCGATTTTGGAAGTTCTGCCTCCGGCTGCCAGCTGATACAGTCCTGTCCCCGGAAACGAACAAGAAGACCCGCCCACAGTCGCCGGAGATACACATTTTACAAAAGAACGATTGCCGATAACCGCTGCCGCATTCGGTTCTCCAAGATATTTGTATTGACTGCCGCAGGTGCATTCCGTGTACAAGTTCCTTACCCCTGCCGAAGTATATAGAGTGTAACACACATCCCCGCCAAGCGTGCAGCTATAAAGACCTTGTTGATACTTATACTCACTTGGACATTTGCAGTCGGTTTGCCAATTATAACAGTTCAACCCCGGAAGAGGATGACGAGCAGACGCTCCCGTCGCTAAAATGTTTTTATCCATACAATGATCATATAAACCAAAATCACGACAAGATTTGCAGTCTTTCCAACAGTTCAGTCCCGGAATAGGAACAACCTTTGTTCCGACGCCTCCGTCCGCGCATTGGCTGACAAAACCATACGCCTCGCATTTTCTGTCACTCGCTTCTTTACCGTCTTCATTGATACGCTTGCCGTAAAAGCTTTCCATCTTCTTGCTGTAATCAACAATGTGATAGATGCCGGCGGTTTGATAAACATCATCTGAAACAGAAGCGGAGTTCAGTTCTACGGGTGTGGGATCAAGTTCCGAGAGGCTTAGGGCTGTCGCGTTGTGAGACGGGAACAGGTAGCTTAGCGCTGCTAAACATAATAAAGAAAGAGAATGCTTCATGACAGCCTCCGTATATAACTAATAGTACTGAACTCCAGTTTCTAGTTTAGCAAATATACTGTTGGTTGTCAAATGATAATCGCATGGGGAGGACAAAAACATCTTGACTTAAAGTAAACTCTAAAATGTAAAATAATTTTTAGAAGATTCGTTTTATAAAATTAAGGAGATTTTTTTATGATGACCTGTGCTGTTACCACGTCATTTTTAGGGTGTTTGGCAACAACGTATTTATTTGTTCGTTATGCTCTTTATCTTGATTTTTCGTGCTGGCAAAAGGGACTTATCTGGTTAGGTTTTTTATTAATAGGATGTTTTCCTTTGTTTGTTTCGTATCATTTTGAGAGTGTTTTCGGTCGTTTTTATCCTTATTGGCGCTATGGTCTTTATTTCTTTTTTGTCGGAGCGATTATTTTACTAACGTTAACGTTGGTTGTTGATGCGGGCTGGTTTATTTCAAGATTAATCAGTCGTTTGCAAGGCAAAGAAATGTTGTTATGCGGTATGAGCCGACAAGCTTGTCTGTGGATGAATGCCGGAGTTGTTTTTGTTGCTCTTTTGTGTGCTTTCTGGGCATTGTACGAGGGAGTTAAAATACCGGTTATTAAGAATACGGAAATTTTAAGCGACAAAATTCAAACAGAACAAAAGATTGTTGTTTTGAGCGATATTCATATTCATCGTGTGATTAATCCGACAAAGGTTAAGGGAATTGTTGAGCAAACAAACGTGCAAAATCCTGATATTATTTTGTTAGCCGGAGATATTATCGACGATGATGTTGAAAAAGTTTCGGAAATAACCGCCTTGTTAAAAGATTTGAAAGCTAAAAAAGGCGTTTTCTTTGTTACCGGAAATCATGACTTTTATGCCGGATACAAACCTACGGTTAATGCGATGAATAATCTTGGCTTTTCATTCTTGGAGAATGACGGCGTTTCTCTTGGTGAAGTTTATCTGGCTGGTGTTCCTGATACTTTCAGCGGTAAGTCTTTTGGCAAAAAGGCTGATATCAAACAGGCTTTTGCAAATGCTAATGAGGGACAATATAAAATTTTAATGTCTCATACGCCGACAGAATTTGCGGAAGACAAGGTGTTTGATTTAGAAATTTCCGGTCATACGCATGGCGGACAAATCTTTCCTTTTCACATATTTGCCAAATTGCATAACCGATATTTGGCAGGGCTTTATAAAATGGAGAGTGGTGCGGATATCTACGTTTCCCGCGGAGCAGGTCAGTGGGGACCGCAGATGCGCTTTTTGGCACCATCAGAGATTAGTGTAATAACCTTA
>CATGXW010000216.1 GCA_949542085.1 uncultured Alphaproteobacteria bacterium | reverse complement strand
TTTCCAAACCGACGCAGTGGCAGATGACCGCCGACGGAGCGGTGACGGACAAGCCGAATGTCGCTCTATGTATTCGTACGGCGGATTGCGCGCCTGTCTTGCTGGCGGATTATGAAGCCGGTGTTATCGGGGCGGCTCATGCGGGGTGGCGCGGTGCGTTTGGCGGGGTGATTGCCAACACGGTTGATTTGATGGTGCAAAAAGGTGCACGGCGAGAAAAAATCGCGGCGGCGGTCGGGCCGTGTATCGGGCAGGCTTCGTATGAAGTTGACGAAGGGTTTTATTGCCAGTTTCGAGACAGGGATCCGCAATGGATAAAATATTTCATTCCATCGGTTAATGCGGGGCATTATATGTTTGATTTGGAATGTTTTTGTTTTGACCGCCTGCAAGACTGCGGTGTTGGCAATGTGACGGTTTCCGGACTTGATACCTATGCTTTGGAGGATGATTATTTTAGTTTTCGGCGCAACACGCATCGGGGTTTGGTGACGGTTCCAAAGTGTTTTCCGGTTGAGATGTCGGCGATAGTTTTATAGCAAAACTTGGTAAAAAGGCTTTTATTTACGTGGATTTCTGTTAGACTGACGATAGTTTTAACAGTGATTGTTTTTGTATGTCTCCAATAGGAAAATTTACATTTGCTTTGTTTGGTCTGCGTTTTTTTGGCGCGGAGGGTTTTTTTGTCGGTTTGTTTTTGGGACATATGTTGATTGATCGCACGGTCGTTATTTGTAAATTGGAACAGGTGTTGAGCTCTCTTGACGATAATATTCGTTTGATGCTTCCATATAAAATTTATCGTTATTATAAACGGATTGACGGTAATTTTTGGGGCAAGTTGTGGGGTGGGTTGCTCGGGGCATTGCTTTATGGCGCGAACGGCTTTATTTTTTTGTTTTCGGCCGGACATTTTTTGTTTGATACGCCCAACAGCCGTCACGCTCGTAAAGTGCGCAAAAATATCGATCACTTTTTTGACAATAACTGGGGAAAAATAGCCGGTGCCGTTATCGGTTTCATTTTGCAAAGTCGGACAATGGTTTTTTGCGGTATCGTTTTGGGATTTTTTGCAGATTATTATCGGGTGGAAAACGCCAGTTTAATTCCTTTTGAAAAATTTCGGCATTTTTGGTTTCGGATTAATCCGTTGAAACTGTGGCGTCATTCCAAAGAGGCTCGTCATGTGGCGTTTATTCAGGCGATGGCCGGACTGGCTGCAAAGGTGGCGAAGGCGGACGGGCAGGTCAGCGCTAATGAAATCAGAACCTTTAAGAATATGTTTGCCGTTAAGGAAGAAGATAATTCCAGAGTGGCAAAAGTGTTTAACGCCGCCAAGTCTTCAGCCGGCGGGTTTGAGGTCTATGCCCGTCAGTTATCCCTGATTGTGCAGGATAATCTGGAGCTGAAGGAAAGTGTTGTCGACAAGTTGTTTAAGATTGCGGCGGCGGATTGTTTTCCTTGTCAGGCGGCGTTGGAAATTTTGAAAAAAACGGCGCAACTGATTAAGTTGCCGGAGGGAAATTTTGAAGTAATTGCGGCTGTTTATATGCCGAAAAAAGAAACGTCGACCATGCAGGATTATTATTCGGTTTTGGGTGTGCCGTGCAATGCCGGAGACAGAGAAATTAAAAAACGCTGGAAGAGTCTGATTGTGCAGTATCATCCGGACAGGTTGCAGGCACAGGGAGCTTCGGCGGAAGAGATTGAAGCCGCAACGGCAAAGATGGCGGAAATCAATAATGCCTATCAGATGATTATGAAAGCGAAAAAGATATGAGAGAACATCTGTTGCCTTTTTATGAAGAACGTGGTCGCGATGTCGATATGCTGGTTATTCATTGCAGTGCTTATCCGGCTGATAAAGTATTGTTTTATTTGGAGCAATATAAGTGTAGTTGCCATTATATTATTGAAGAAAACGGTACGGTAATCAAAGTTGTTGATGAACGCTTCAGCGCGCAACATGGTGGCAAAGGTTTTTGGCGCGGCAGTGATGAAAGCATTAACAGGCGCTCAATCGGGATTGAACTTTGTCATCCGACTTTGGGACAAACGCCGTATCGGCCGGAACAAATTGCCTCGTTAATCGGTTTGATTAAGGAGATTATGCGACGGCATCATATTCCCGCGGTCAATGTGGTCGGTCATTCGGATGCCGCACCGTTGCGCAAGCCGGATCCGGGGGCTGCCTTTCCTTGGCAGCAACTGGCGCGGGAAGGGATTGGCCTGTGGTTTGATAAA
>CATGXW010000215.1 GCA_949542085.1 uncultured Alphaproteobacteria bacterium | reverse complement strand
GTTGGATGAACAGTTATTCCGGATAAACGCAGAAAAACAAAACATCAAAAGAAACATAATCATCTTGAATATCGTTGTTTTTCCGCTGGTGACATTGCTGCTTATATCCGGAATTGTTTATGTTCTTCGTCGTCGAAAAAAACAAAAAGCCAAGGAGTACACCGATGACTAAAAAAAATTTGTTGGCCATTTTTATCCTGATGATACTCGCTTTGGCATGGGCGGTTTCAGGAATTATCATAACCCGTAAAAATGAGCCGCAAATCAATAACGGGCGTTTGGTTTTTGCGCGAACGGCATCTCATCGGAATATTTCCAAGATTACCGTAACATCTTCGGAAGGGAGTATTTCTTTTGAGGCTGATAACAATATGTGGCTGGTGAAAGAGAGCGACTATTACTACGCCAATATTGAACTTTTGAATTTGTTGATGAGCGATATCCATACGGCGCGCTATATCGGCAAGCAGACATTCAATAAGACATTAATGGAAAAATTGTCGCTTTTAATGCCCGCGGCTAATGAAACCGGAGCGGGAACACTTATTGAAACGTTTGATGAGCAAGGCAATCCGTTGGATGCGATAATTATCGGTAAGCAAAATAAGAAAAATAATTTTTACTTTGTCAGACCCGCGGATAAAGAAGAGATATGGATTGCTGACGGAAATTTCTTATTGCCGGCCGAGGTTTATTCATGGCTGATGCAACCGCTGTTTGAATTTCCGGAAAATATTTTTGAAACAATCTCTGTCACCGATGGAGAAACGACATCAACAGCGGCAAGAAACAATGCCAGAGCTCACTTCTTCAATAAGGAAAATGTTGTTTTTCCCAAAGCCGTTATCGAGAGATATTCATATCTGATAGCAGAAAAGGTTTTATCGGCTCAAAATTTTGATGAAACACTTTTTCCTCGCCACAAACAAATTGTTTTATCCACGTTTAACGGATTAAAAATAACAACGGATATGTTTTACGACAATAAGGAATACTGGATTAAGATAACTTTATCGCCGATGGTCCTTTCAACTGTTGCTGTCAATGATTATATTAAAGACAACGCTTTCCGTTTTGATGGGTGGTATTTCAAAATTCCACAGGCGGCGGGAAAGGTTTTTGCCAACTTTAATATGATGTAAAAAGGATGTCTGAACATAAGTCAAGTTGTGACTTTTTATCCGAAATCTCCACAAACTTATTTTTGGAGACGGATTCTTATGGAAAAATCATGTATGCGAACACAAAAGCAAAAATTGTTTGTTCCATACCGCAAGACCAAGAAAGTCACATCAATCATATTTTCGATTCTGAAACATCCTCACTGTTTTTACACCATCTAAAAAATGTTTTATATCAAAATTATGCCGAACACTTTCAGATAGGATACAAACAACGTTTTTATAATATCACGGCATACCCGCAACATGGTAACGTCGTTTTCTGTTGGGAAGACATTTCTGAGCGGCGACAATTGTCACATATTTTGTTTCATACCCAACAAAGGCTTGAATTTGCGGAACGCACGGCCCAATTGGGATATTGGGAATTAGATTTGGAACATCGGCGTTTTTACTGGTCTCCGGAAATGTTTCGGATTTTTGGCGCTGAAAAAGAACGTGTTTTTTCTAAAAAAAATCTGATACGGGAGCAAATCATCGACGAAGATTTGCCTACCTACAAACAAAAACTGACACAATTATTAAAATACAAGAAAAATGTTGAAGGGCAGGTGCGAATACGTCGCATTGACAACGGTGACTTGATTTATTGCCAGTTCAAAGCTGGAATTTTGAATTATCAAGGAGACAATCAAGTCGCCGGGACTTTCCAAAACATCACATCTCTGATTAACATTCAAAAACAGCTGGAAGAAGCTCGTCAAACAGCAGATAAATTAAACATGGACAAATCATATTTTTTAGCACAGGCCAGTCATGATTTGCGCCAGCCTTTACAGGCGTTAAACCTGTTCGCTTCTTTATTGGAAGAAGAAATGGATAAAACGGAACAACAAAAAATAGTCAGAAAAATCAAGGCATCCTGTGATAATCTCAATACGTTGCTGAGCAACTTACTGGATATTTCCAAACTTGATTCCGGCGGTATGTTGTTTGAGCGGGAAACATTTAACCTGCAGGATTTGATCCAAAAACTCGGACAGGAATATGCCGTCATCGCCCAAGAAAAAGGAATACGTCTGACCACCAAAACAACAACAATAATATTGGATAGTGATGTTGTTCTT
>CATGXW010000214.1 GCA_949542085.1 uncultured Alphaproteobacteria bacterium | reverse complement strand
CCCGCTGAAAACAGCGGGGTTTTTCTTTTCTACGGCAACAACGGCGACCATGCCGGATCCGAACCGTCTGCCGGCGTAATAATCTGCCGCTCATTATAACCGGTCAAATCAATGGAATAAATCTTAACCGGCGCAGTTCCGTTACGGCTGCCTCTGTCTTGACGGAAATACATCAACACACGACCGTTCGGAGACCATGTCGGACCTTCGACCAAATAACCGTTTGCCAACAAACGCTCGCCGCTGCCGTCCGGATACATCACACCGATATAAAACTGTCCGCCGGCCATTTTTGTAAAGGCGATATAATCCCCGCGCGGTGACCAAACCGGCGTCGCATAACGACCGGAACCAAAACTGATACGTTCAACCCCGCTGCCGTCGGCATTCATCACATAGAGTTGCTGATTTCCGCCTCTGTCAGAGTTGAAAACAATCTTACTGCCATCAGGAGAATAACTCGGAGAAGTATCAATAGCCCCGCCAAATGTCAGTTGTTTACTGGTTTTTGTAGCCAAATCCATTTCATAGATATTGGTCTTTCCATTGCTGGCATAGCTCAACAAAACTTTAGAACTGTCTGGAGAAAAACGTGGTGCAAAAGTCATCCCCGGAAAATCCCCCAACAATGTCTGCTTACCTGTTTCAATATCCAAAACATAAACCTTGGGCATCTGACCGCTGTAAGACATATAGGTAATTTTCTGCAGATTGGGCGAAAATCTCGGCGTCAAAGCCATTGCCGCACCGGAAGTCAAAAACTTATGATTTTCTCCATCCTGATCCATAATTGCCAACCGTTTAACACGACGCGTAGCCGGTCCGGTCTCTGAAACATAAACAATACGAGTGTCAAAATACCCTTTTTCACCGGTCAAACGCTCATAAATTGCATCGGCAATCACGTGAGCCACACGACGCCAATTGTCTTTTGTCGTCGTAAAAGACTGCCCTTTCATTTGCATTTCGGCAAACACATCCCACAAACGAAATTCCACACGCAAATTCTTAGCATCAACCTCGGTTACCGAACTCTGAACCAAAGCTTGCGCGTTAATCGCCTGCCAATCCACAAACTTAGGCTCCTCGGACATTGACTCAAATTCTTGAATATAACTCTTTTCATTGATGATTTTGAACAAACCGGAACGTTCCAAATCCGCAATAACCACATCTCGGATTTTGTTTCCATATTGTCCTACAAAAAAACCGCTGTGTATCATCTCGGGAAAAGCAATCGGCATTGGTTCACGCATTGCACCTGTCACATCAATCTGCAATTCAGCCTTTGCGGGATGAACCGCCAAAAGTCCCAAAATCAACGTCACAATATATCTAAATTTCATGTTCACACCTATGAAAAAAATTATGAATTGCCCATATCCTAACCAAAGAATATTAAGATTCAATTAGCAACAAAAAAAATCCGTATAACCTTTCAGTTATACGGATTTTTTTCAACTGACAAGGAGAGTAATCTCCTTGCGAAAATCGGCATCAGACAGACGATTCAACTTGCGGATCTCCAGCGGCAACATATTCTCGAGCTTACGCTCCAGAACGACGATATGCCGCGACGCCAGATTTTTTCTAGCACGACGAAGAACCTCATTCTTGTGTTTTTCATCCAGAAACTGGCAATAGAAAACACCACAGAAACCGACAATCACCACTGCAACAGCAACAATGATTTCCATTAAATAATTGCCCATATCTAATATAATAAAAGTAAATTAACTGAGATTTTAATTAGCATCTCCCACCCCCGATGTCAAGAGTTTCTCTTGACATCTCGTACAAAAGACATAATACTTCAAACCATGGAATTACGAGAATTTAAACAACAACTTAAACCTTACAAAGCCCTCCTTGGATTCGACTTTGGCACCAAGCGGCTGGGGGTTGCCGTATCTGATTTGCTGTTGATGGTCGCCACACCGCAAAAAACCATTTTTCGAACCAACATCGAGAGTGACATCCAAACCATTCAAAACATTATCAAAGAAAAAGAAATCGGGGGCATCATCTACGGTCTGCCGCTACAAATGAACGGTGAAGAAGGTGAAACAGCCAAAGCGGTTCGCCAATTTGCCGAAACAATTGCTCAGGCAACAAACCTGCCCTATGCTTTTTGGGATGAACGCCTGTCTTCCAAAGCCATGGAAAATTTTCTGATTAAAGAAGTTGACATGTCACGTGCCAAACGCAAAGACATTCTCGACAGTTCCTCCGCCGGCTACATTCTGCAA
>CATGXW010000213.1 GCA_949542085.1 uncultured Alphaproteobacteria bacterium | reverse complement strand
AGACGAGCAATTTTTACTGTCGACATTTGTCCCGCCATCATCAACACGCTTATTTCCATAACTCTTGTTATTCCCAAGATAATCGGGAAGCCACGTGACTTTGGCAACCTGATAACTCTCACCGGAAACAAAGGCAGAGTTCAGCTCTAATGGTGGTGTTGGATTTTCATTTAAGAGGAGTGAAGCTGTCGCCCCATCCATAAAGATTAGTGGCGTGAACGCCACGCATAACAATGTTAAGACGTGTTTCATAACAGCCTCCTTACTTAAAACAGAACTGAACCCTACCGTTCCATTTTATCAAAAATTAAGGAAACTGTCAAACAGTAATTATACTCGGGTGACAAAAATGAAATTTAACCGGCGATTTTTATAAAAAAACACCGGTTTTATCCGGTGCGTGATGTTTTATTATGCGGCTTGCGTCCATTTTCCGGAAGCATCTTGTTTCCAATAAAAACAATCATCTCCTCCTGATTTGAGTGTTTTCCAAAAAGCTCTGGCTTTGGTTAGGGCGTCGGGGGAGTTGCCGTCAAACACATAGAAAATTCGTTCAAACGCTTTTAACTCTTCGGATGTTGCGCTTGCTTCATCGACGAGGAAAAGCATGCTGGCCAGATTAGGATTGTCTGTTCCGCTGGTTAACCAAATCGGTTGCAATTCCGCATTACCATCTTTTTTTGAACCATGCGGTAAAAAAGATTGGTCATTATATGTCCATAGCAGAGCATTCAAAAATTCAACACGTTCATCTGTTCCGATACGAACCAGAATGCTTTTTTTCGTTTCATATGCTTTTTCCAGCAGCTTAGGCAAAACCATATCCAATGTCTGGCTTTGCAAGTGATAAAAGTCAACTCTACTCATCTTTTTCCAACTTTATTGCCGCATAGTGCGGAACATTGTTTTCTTCAATCAGGAGCAAAACCGGACGATTGTTTTCCGCTTTTGCTTCTGCAATATAAGTTTCAACATCATTTATGTCAAACACCGGCTTTTTATCCAGATGGGTGATAACAACACCTTTTTTCACCCCTTTGAGTTCCGCATCACTGTCGGTTTTAACATCTTCAACCACCAAACCTTGTTGTTGCGGTTGAAGCTGATATGCGTTGATAATATCCGGCGACACTTCAGCTAATTTTAATCCTAATTCATTAAAACCGTCTTGTTCTGCTTTGACGGGGGTTTTGACCTGAACCACTTGCTTTTCTTCCGGCATCTTGTCAATATCCACGAAAACAAGTTGTTCTTTTTTATCTTTCCACAATTTTATTTCAGCCTTTTGCCCGATTGCTGTTTCCGCGACAAGGCGGGAGAAATCGCGCGCGTTATCCACGGATTGTCCGGCAAAAGCCAAAATAATGTCACCGGCTTCAATACCGGCTTTAGCGGCCGGAGATTCTTGCGTAACGGCGGAAACAACGACGCCTTTTGCGGATTGTTGATTTAAGCTTCCGGCGATGTCTTCTGTGTTTGGCTGAATTTTAAGACCAATCCAGCCTCGTTCAACCAGACCTTTTTCTTTCAAGTTTTTGAGCACGAATTTAATCTGATTAATCGGCGTTGCAAAGCCGATGCCCATATTTCCGCCGCTGGTCGAAAAGATAGCCGTGCTGACACCGATGACTTCGCCGTTAAGGTTAAGCATTGGTCCTCCGGAACTTCCCTGATTAATGGAGGCATCCGTTTGAATAAAATTATCATAGGGGCCGGATTCGATATCTCGGGATTTAGCCGAGATAATTCCGGCAGAAACGCTGCCTCCCAACCCAAACGGATTGCCGATGGCTAAAATCCAGTCACCGACACGAATTGCATCAGAGTCACCAAGGGACAAAGCCTGAAAATTCTTATCTCCGTTGATTTTGATTAAAGCAATGTCGGTTTTGGCATCCGTACCGACCACTGTCGCATCAAAATGTTGGTTATCTGCCGTTGTGACAGTGATTTCCTTGGCGCCGTCAATCACGTGATTGTTAGTGACAATAAACCCGCCTTCATCAATAATAAATCCGGACCCCAAAGATACTTGTTGCGGGTTTTTCTGTTGCAAAAACTCTTCCGCTTGCGGTATGTCGGCGTCTTCACTTTGTTCGGGCAGTTTTACTGTCGAAATATTAACCACGGACGGTTGTGTTTTTTCCACCAAATCGGCAAAAGACGGAAACGTGTGTTGAGCCTGTGCCGGAATGGAAAAAAACACTGTTGCGGCAGATATCAAAGTTATCCATTTCATTGTTTATCGCGCTTTCATA
>CATGXW010000212.1 GCA_949542085.1 uncultured Alphaproteobacteria bacterium | reverse complement strand
CATTCCCAAAGCTTTGGCGATTTCGGTCATCGTTTTTGCAAAGTTTTCTTCCGTGTATCCCAGTCCTTCGGCTAATACTGTTGCGCAATCATTGGCGGATTTGACGATTAAGGCCATAACGGCGTCGTGAACGGAAATTTTTTCGCCGGCTCGAAGTCCTAATTTTGAAGGAGAACGGTTTGCGGCGTTTCTGGAAACGGGAAGCTGGTCTTCCATTTTGAGAGAACCGCTTTCAAGGGCGTTAAACGTAATATAAAGGGTCATCAATTTGGTGAGTGAAGCGGGATAGCGCCGTAAGTCGGCATTTGATGAAGAAAGAACTTTACCGCTTTCCGCATCAATCAAAATTGACGAGGAGGGGCCCAGTGCTGCAAATGCTTTGTTTGTCATGGAGAAAAACAAAGCTGAGGCAAACAATATATTTAACCAAGTCACAGGCTTAAGTTTTTTATTCATTTATTTTCTCTTGTGATGAACCGAATTTATTTAAGTTTATCGGTAAAAAGAAAATAAAATGTTAATTTTTGGGCGTTGATAAAAATAATTTGCATGAATTTGTATTTTGGTCTTGACTTTATGTGCGATTGTTTGTAGAAGATAGGCACATTTGATGGCGAATGTAGCTCAGTTGGTTAGAGCGCTGGTTTGTGGTACCAGATGTCGAGAGTTCGAATCTCTTCATTCGCCCCATAAAAAAAGCTCCGGTTTTCTGGAGCTTTTTTTTTGAAATGGTGATGGTCGTCAGTTATTGTGCGATTTTCAGTTTTTCCAGTTCGGCAACAATCGGAATGTCTGCCGGTGCAAAGGTGTAGTTTTTGAGTTCTTCCGGTGTAACCCAAGCCGTGTTTTCATGTTCGTTGGAATGAATGTCGATATCTTCGGATATTGAGGCGAAAAACGTGTTGAGCTGGATAACGCCGAACTCATATTTATATTCGTTGGTCATGAAAAAATCACCGATTGTTGCATCAATGTTTAATTCTTCACGCAGTTCACGTTTTAGGCATTGTTGCAACGTTTCCCCGTTTTCCTGTTTGCCGCCGGGAAATTCCCAATGATGGGCGAGGGTTTTTCCTTCTGGACGTTTGGCGATAAAAATTTTTCCGTTATGGATGAGGATGGCTCCGGCAACTACTTTCATTTTTTTCTCCTTATGTTTTTTTACTCATAAAATATTGACAATTGCTTGTCAATGGATAACTCTTAATAAAAACGGAGGAAGAAAGATGTATAAATTTGTAATTGCGGCGTTGCTGGTTTCCGGAGCGGCATTTGCTCAGGAAAATGCTGTTTCGGCGGAAGAAAACGTTGTGGAAGAAAATTTGGTGTCTGAGGCTGAGGGCGAAGAAAAAGCCGCCGTTGCTGAAGAAAGTAAAGGTGAGCGGCAGCGTCGTGAGCGACAGGAAGCTATTCAATCCGAGCGTCAGGAAAGCACAAGTCGTTTTAAGAGTAAGGCGGTGCAAAGAGCTGAAGAGCGGGAGGCTCGTCAACAAGAGCTTATTAATAAGCAGAATGAAGCGAACACACCGTTTCGGAAAAAAGCTTTAGAACGGGCGCAGGAGCGTGAGGCCGCGTATAAAGAAAAAGTGGCGGAGAAAAAAGTTTCTCGTTTTGGGGAAAAGGCCAAACAACGTCAGTTGGAACGTGAAAAAAAATATCAAGAGAAGTTAGAGCGTCGTAATCGTCGGCGCGGATGATAATATTTTGCAACAAAAAGTGAGGATTAAACCTCGCTTTTTTTGTTGGTAAAACAGGGGTGTTAACTAAACTTTTGTAAATTATTCTATATATTGTAGCCTGAGTGAAATCAGAATCGGAAAACCTTAATATAAGGAGATTAAAGTTGAAACAAGACAAGAAGAACGCTGTTGTACCGGCTCGCAATGCCGATATTCCGGTAACAACTATTGATGATTTGAACGGGGTTATCTCCCGTGTCAGAGAAGCGCAGAAAGTTTTTGCGACCTATTCACAAGAACAGGTTGATAAGATTTTTGAGGCTGTCGCAACTGCCGCAAACAGTCTGCGTATTCCTTTGGCTAAGATGGCTGTTGAAGAAACAGGCATGGGGATTGTTGAAGACAAGGTGATTAAAAACCACTTTGCTGCGGAAGAAATTTCCAATAAGTATCGTCATGTTAAGACTTGCGGGGTGATTGAGCGTGATACAACCAACGGTTTGACTAAAATTGCCGAACCGATTGGTGTGATTGCCGGCGTTATTCCGACAACAAACCCGACATCAACCGTTATTTTCAAAACTTTAATCTC
>CATGXW010000211.1 GCA_949542085.1 uncultured Alphaproteobacteria bacterium | reverse complement strand
TTTGAATTGGCTTTCTGCGTTGTTATCCTGCTGTTGAGCGTCGTACCGGCCTCTTTCGCACTCAGATAAGCTGACGCAATTCCAACTTGTCCTTTTAACACAACACCATATCCGACAGACGGCAACAGTGACGCATTTTGATCTCCCGTTGACAATGTCGGAAACGGCTCAATATACATAATTTCATCACGGAGATTATTGATTGTATCTTCTTCTATTTGCTGACGAGTATCCGAAATTTCATCCGTTACCTCTTTATATTCGGCCGCAGCCGCTTCCAATTGCGCAGCCAAAGCGGCTCGTCGTTGTTGCAAAGCGCTTTGCGCCGTGTTTTGCTGAGAGAGATGATTTTTGTACTCTGTATCATATTGTTGCTGACTTTGCTGTGTTTCGGCACTTAACTCCTCATCAAGCCGCGCCGTTTCCTTTTGCTTACGCGTTTCAGAAGCATTTTTTTCAATTCCCTGCAATTTGGCAACAATCAAAGCCAATACGTCGTTTGCCGAAAAGCTTTTCAGCAACGTCTCGATATTCTCATATTTGCCGTTCAAATACTGATTGTAAAAACTTTTGGTGTCGGTCCAAACCGGAAACTTATTTTTAACACTGCCCCAATCTTGCGGAGAAGCGGCCAGCATTTTTGACGCTTCGGCTCCCACCTCCCACGGAATCAGCATTGTTTCACGCGCTTCTTTCAAAGACTGTTCTTGACGGGACGGACTGCCGGTGCTTGTGCTTTGTTTGCTGACTTTTTTGTAAACATCATTATTCTGCGCCAAATCCGCTGTCATCTCTAAATTCGCATCATAATCATAGCCGGAAAAAGCCTCATCCCCAACCGTATCTGTCGTTACTTGCGCCGCCTTAGCCGTTTCAAAAGCATCAATCGCCCAACCACCGATGCCCTTCATCTGTTCATAAGCCGTGGCATTAGACACCCCGCCGTTAAGAACTGTCAACGCATTGTTATAACGACGGCCAATAAACTGTTGCACACATTTTTGCGACGCCGTTACCGCTTCAACGGCTTTTTTATGTTGTTCAACAATCTTGTTATATCCCTCCGCCGCAGATTTATATTCCGGCAGATTGTGAATCATGTTATGGGCTGAAATTGCGTCTTGAATATCCCGATTAATCGGTTCAAGTTTGTTCATTTCATCCATTTGTTCGGCATTGTTGTAAAATGCGTGAGAAACGTCAGATTCAGGCGCTTCAACAAACTCAATCGTCTGAGACAAATATTTCAATTGCCGCTGAGATGAGGCCGACAAAGATGATATTTCCGCTTTTGAAGCCGTTTCAACCGCTTTATCAGCGCTCAATTGTGCAAAAGCCAACGGAATAGACTGCGCGTATTGTCGAGAAGCTCCGTGAATTTCAAGAGCGGCACTTTGTTCACCACTGCCGTTGCTGTCTCCGTCTTCCTCCTGTTGAGTTTCGTCTTCCGCTCCGTTTTTATAAACTTCCGGCTGGATTGTACCACCTCTCAGCGCCTGAACGGCTCGCAGTTGAGCTTTAAGTGCGACAACCTTTTCCAAAACCTCTAACAGATTATCCATTGCACGGATTGTTTCTTTTTCGTTAAAGGCGGTTTCATTGCCGGCCTCCGGAGCCGGAGAACCATTTCCGCCCTCTGTTACCGATTTTTTCAAGTCTTCATAAGACGCTTCCACCACAACATCTAAATAAACATTCAACTCCCGCGCCGCCGTTAAGATATCCAAAATGTTGGCTTCCAAAAATCGAGTTTTATTTTCCTTAAACTCATCCAACATTGGCTTATCCGGTTCTTTTAACACAATAAGCGTCACCGCATTCGCCACATCATCCTGATTATAAATGTCTATTTTCAAATTATTTATTTTGCAGCTTTTAGCCGTTCTCTCTCCCGGATTAAGAGCCGAATCCAGCATGGCTTCAGGAGAAAAATTCAGAACTGAATTAATTGCCGATTGAAGGTTATCCAGCTCGCTTTGCACCTGATTTTTTGTTTTGCTGACATTTAAAAATGTTTGCTGCAAACTCTTTCCAATGGTTACGGCATCCTGAGGAACATCAAAGGTCGGCACACTGACACTGGGAGACTTCAAGAGCTTATCGATAAACAACGCCTGAGATGAGGGGACAAACCCCAACATTCCTAAGGCAACAAACAGAAGATGGATGACACGTATTTTTTTCATTAGATAAATCCCCCTGATGTTACCAAGTCTTCCGGCTTTAACGGAACAGAACTCTGCGCCTCGTTGACCACTGCCTGTGCCGCGTCTTTCAATTCGCCGACAGCGGCTACGGCTTCAG
>CATGXW010000210.1 GCA_949542085.1 uncultured Alphaproteobacteria bacterium | reverse complement strand
GCACAACTGTCAAAGAAACGGTTGACTTCCGCCAGAGCGGCATCCATATCGTTTATGCGAACATAGTTTTCACGAAACTTGCGGGCATCTCGCAGATTTTTGCAATACCAGCAAACATATTTGCGAGATAAACCAAGCGCCAGTTTGTCGCCATAATAAGACGCCAGTTCTTTAATATGGGTTAATAATGTTTCCTTTACCAGTGGTATCGGCAAAGATTTAGGCATAATGCCGGTTTCCAGATAGTCGTGTATCTGCGATATCAGCCACGGGGCTCCCAAAGCCGCACGGCCCACCATGACAGCATCGGCTTTTGTATAATCAAGCATTTCAGCGGCTCTTTGCGGTGATGTGACGTCACCGTTTCCGATTACGGGTATTTTTACAGCCTGCTTGACAGCAGCAATCACATCCCAATCGGCTTCTCCGGAATAAAAATCAGAACGTGTTCTTCCGTGAACAGTCACATAAGCGGCTCCGTTGTCCTCACACATTTTGGCAAACTCTACAGCGTTAACAGATTGATGATCCCAGCCTTTGCGAAACTTGACACTCACTTTCAACGAAGTCGCTTCAACCACAGATTTGATAATATCCGCAGCCAAAGCCATATCTTTCATCAGATAAGAACCTGATTGATTGGAAACAATTTTTTTGACAGGACATCCCATGTTGATGTCGATGGAATGAGCTCCCAACTCTTCGGCAAACACCGCTGAATCAGCAAATAATTGAGGATTATTGCCGACAAGTTGCACGACAACGGGATATTCTTCATCTCTGACATCCGCGATTTTATAAGTCTTGGCATTTTTGCGTGACAAGGCGTTAATGGCAACCATTTCAGAAACCATTACTCCTTTGCCGAATGATGATACCAAGCGACGCATCGGCTGGTCGGTAATACCGGCCATGGGAGCTAAAAAAACCTTGCTGTCAAAATCCAATATCTGCATTTACACCTTAAAATCAAATTCACGATTGTTCTTAAATATAAAGTCTATCAGAACGGTGGGTTCTTTTATAACCTCCGATGCATAGCGGTAGCTGTCCGCGGCATAGGTCGTTCCGATATGATTATCAAATTGGCCGGTCAACTGATACGCTGTCGAACTGGAAAGCAATCGATAGGAATAGTTGTTCAGACGAGAGCTTTCGTTTGAAGCTGATTGTTCCGAAGCCTTAGAAAAAGCCTCCGATTGCGCTGAAGAGCGCTTTTTTATCGTCTCAACAGAATGAGATATCTGTTGATGCAATGAATCGATATAATTGTTGGCCAACAACTTGTTCATCAGCGGTCCTATTTAACCTTATCCAAAGTCTTTGCCAAAATGTAGTACAGCTTGCCGATGTCAGCTCCGGAAATGACCGACAGTAAAATTCCGGACCGTTCGTTGGCTTTTGCCCGTTCGATTAAAATTTCAAACTCAGACAAATAACTATTAACCAATGTTCTAAAATCGGAATTCTTTTCAAATTCATTACGAATGGCCGTTATTTGTTGTTTGGTCATGTTGCGAGCCAAATGACGAACAAACACCGATGTGTCGCCATTGTAGAATTTCTTCCACAAATCGTCCTCATCTTTAGCATTGAACACGCGATTGATATCAACAGACATTGTTTCCATGCGCTCGATAATCGTCGATGCATTTTTCAGGAAAGCGTCAATCTGGATACCCTGATAATTTTGCGTCAGTGTTTTGAGAACATCTTCAGCTTTGCGCGTATTATCATTCAGGCTCTTAACCTGAGAAGAAATGACCTCGTTAAAATGAATACTTTGTTTAACAATGTTTTCACCCTGACGGTCAAATTCGTTTGTTGCTCCCAACAGGTTATCCATTGCGCCCTGAACTTTATTCAACGTGTCGTCCGTTGCGGCAATCAAAACGCCGGACTGCTTGATAAACACTTCGCCGGAGGTTCTGATTTCATTGGAAATACGCTCGGCGTTAGACGATATTTCAACGATGGCGGCTCTCAGCTTGTCACCCGAATTTTCAAAATGAGCGGCGCTTAATTTTGTAGCCTCTTCCAATTGCAAACTCAGATTTTTCAGATTTTCGCCCAATCCCTTAACCTTGTCATATGCCTGATTTGCCCGATTGGACAAGACACCGGAAGTTTCATTCAAAACAGTATTGAAACAATCAACAAGTTTTTTGGTGTCTTCCGAAATTTGAATCATCTTGTCGCTTTGTTCGCTGATAAGGTTATTGATTTCAATAACACCGGTACTTGTTTCCGCAGTAACGGTATTAAAACCGGCCAAATATTTTTCATAATCCTTGAACACCCCGCCAATATTTTCAACAGAA
>CATGXW010000209.1 GCA_949542085.1 uncultured Alphaproteobacteria bacterium | reverse complement strand
TGAGCTTCTTGAACAGAGTTGGAGCACAACATTGCAAAGCCGGTTTGGCGGCAAGACATAACGTCTGAGTGATCGCCGAAGATTGACAAAGCATGGTAAGCCAAAGAACGGGCGGCAACGTGCATTACGAACGGAGACAATTCACCTGCGATTTTGTACATGTTGGGAATCATCAACAACAAGCCTTGAGAAGCAGTGAAGGTGGTTGTCAGAGCGCCGGCTTGGATTGAACCGTGGCAGGCACCGGCAGCACCGGCTTCAGACTGCATTTCCTGAACTTCTGGAACAACGCCCCAAAGGTTCTTTTGTTTGGCTGCGGACCACGCATCAGCCCATTCACCCATCGGAGAAGATGGAGTAATCGGGTAGATAACGCAGACTTCATTCATGCGGTGGGCAACGGAAGCTGCAGCTTCGTTACCATCCATCATTTTCATCTTAACGTCAGACATATATCTATTATCCTTATAAGTTAGTAAATCGACCAAAACACAAATAAAAACCCGCGTTCCGGTCGGGGTTGCATATATAGAATCTTTTCTATGCGCGTTTTATAGCACGATATTTTTTTAAAAACCAGCGAAAAATGACACTCGGGAACATGAAAAATATGTGTACATATGGTTTAGAAAAATTGTTGTTTGCTTTTTAGAGGTTATATTAAAGGAGGTTAAATTTTTTAAGGAGAAAAATGATGCGTAAAGTTGTTGCTGCCGTAGCCGTTTCTTTGATGGCGTTAACAGCCGTTAATGCTTCCGCTGCTTGGGATGCTACTTCCGCCGCGCAGGCTGTTCAGGAAAAAGCTGACAAGGCTGCCGCTAAGGTCGAGGCCGCTAAAGCCAAACAAGCAGAGAAAGATGCTGCTCTCAAAGCTAAGTTAGAAGCTAAGAAAGCTGAAGCTGATGCTAAAAAGGCCGAAGCTGACAAAAAGAAAGCCGAACAGGAAGCTGCACGCCAAAAGGCTGTTGACGATGCGAAAAGCAGTTTAGATAATTTGAAGAATTCTTTAAGCGCTCAATAAAAATGAAATCCCCGTTCTCAACGAACGGGGATTTTATTTTTACGGTTAAACATCTTTTCTGGTTTGCCAGCGTTCTTTGGGGTAGAACTCGCGGTGCCAAATTTCCTGATTAGCGAGAGCGGGAAGCGTCAGTTTTAGCTGCTGTGGCTTGTCATAATAGGAAATTTCTACCTCCAGGGCGGTACCGGCAACATGTTCATCATTATAGAACATCAGTGGATATTGTGTGTATGAAAAATCTTTGTTCATACAACGCCAATATTTCATGAAGGTCAGTTCCATACAATCATAGACAAGGTTGGGCAGGTACTGTTTCCAGTTTGAAGTCTGACGTACGACATAATCTCCTTTCATTTTGAAATGTCTGCCGTGTTTATCATCGGCATATTCCCAAAAATCAGGATGGTAGTACGGTAAAACGTAGTAATTCCCTTCTTCATCATCCGGAAATTTTCGGCTGATGAAAAGTCCTCCATGTGAATCATCACTAGGAAATCGCGGTATCATATCTCTGATGAGTTTATTCTCGTCCAGCGATATCTTCCAGATGTAATCATCGTGTTTGATTTTCTGACTCTGATCTCGCAAAATAAAAGAAATGATACGCAGCGGCGCGCCGGATAACGGGTCTTTTTTGCGGCCATACAGAAGCAGATGCATACGCTGGAGAAAAGAGAACAGGCTGTGAAACGTTATTCTTTTACCATCTTTGTCAAGGTACGTGCTTCCGTCTGTAATGACGAGGATGTTGCATAGTCCGAGTGTCGAGATGATTTTAGATGCTTCTTGCTGTATTTGGCCTGATATTTCTCTGCATTTCCAGCGGTCGGCTTCTTGCCAAATTTGTTTCAGCTTTTCGATCTCCGGATGGCTGGGGCAAAGCTTTTCAAGCTCTTTTATACGGAAGTCCCAAACCCATACGGGGCCGCCAACTTGAGAACTTCCCCAGGTGCTGTTGGTTAAAACAGTCTCGAAGACCTCCCACGGTAATTCATAATTTTTGTTCATAAATACATAAGTTTAAGGGTGACATAAAAATTGTTTTGATTTTTATTTACTATCTTGTTTCTATTCCGTACGCAAGTAAAAAAATCCCCGCTCTTGGTGAGCGAGGAATTTTTTATTTGAAGTTTGGTTCCACGTGGATGACGACACGGCGGTTTTTAGCACGGTTTTGCGGAATCGGCTGTCCGTAGTGGTCATAGTTCGGATACTTGGGAACATTATCGTAAAATCCCGTGACTTTTAGGCGAACTCTGGGGATGCCACGGCTTTCAAGTAAGATGAAAGCTAATGGCTCACCTGAAATGGT
>CATGXW010000208.1 GCA_949542085.1 uncultured Alphaproteobacteria bacterium | reverse complement strand
TTCCGAATCCTCCCATTATCAGGAATGACACGGTCATGTTGCCCAACCCTTCTATATAGCGCATCAGGAAAAAGGAAATAGGTTTGTTGATGTAATAGGCCATGTTTCCTTCTTTGATGTCATTAAAAAGAATCCGTTCCATTTTTGGTGAGGACAAAATAATCATTTCTGCCAGAAGCAAGTACCATATGTAGGTGGCGTTGTATCCTGACACATTATCCTGTATGCCGATGACGACCCAAAGTCGATTGTAGATAAACAGTAAGATAAATAAAAAGAACAGCAACCCCGACAAGTTGGCCTTGTTGTTCCACGCCTGTTTGAACGAGATGTTAAAAATCGCCCCGTATTTTGCGAAAAGAGAATTAGTCACGTTTGTAAATCTCCTTAATGATTTCATCCATCGGCGGATTTTCTATCGTCATATCCGTGACTTGATATTTTTTTACCAACTCGTCAATCGCTTTTTGCGCTGGTGTTTTGGCTGTGTCGATTTCTTGGCGAATCTTTTCTCCGGAAGCGGTGGTGATTTCCACGTATTTTTTCTTAAGATAAGACGCTTTTAATTTGGAAAGAGAATCGTCAAAAATCAAACGTCCTTTGTTAATGATGATAACTCGGTCGCAGACTTTTTCCATGTCATCGGTGTCATGTGAAGTGAGCAGTAATGTCGTTTCTTCTTCCAGAGCTTGTTTTTTGACTAGGTTACGAATAATCTCTTTTGCAGTGACATCCAAACCGATTGTCGGTTCATCCAAAAATAAAACTTGCGGATTGTGAATAAGGGAGGCGACAATTTCGCAACGCATTCTTTGTCCGAGAGACAGGCTGCGCGTCGTTTGCGTCATCAGGTCGCGAATTTCAAACAGTTTTACCAAATGTGACAGACGCCGTTTGAATTTGACTTCTTCAATGCCGTACATTTTTCCGAAAAGGGCAAAGCTGTCTTGTACCGGCAGGTTGTACCACAATTGGGAGCGTTGTCCGAAAACGGTGCCGATATGGTAAGCCAGTTTTTGCCGGTTTTCCCACGGTATCAGTCCCATAACTTCGGCATGTCCGGAAGTGGGGTGCAAAATGGATGACAACATTTTGATGGTGGTGGATTTGCCCGCGCCATTGGGACCTATGAATGCAATGCGCTCACCTTTTTTTATGTTAAAGGAAATTTCGTTAACAGCGGTTACGTTTTTGTATTCCGGATGAAATATTCCTTTGAGTCCGTGAGATGTTTTTTTTATTTTGAATTTTTTAGTCAGTTTATCAACTTTGATTACTTCAGTCATTTTATCCACCTTTTTCGTTTGAAGAAAGTATAAGTTTTTTGCGCTTTTTGGCAAGAGGTAATTGTTGAAAAGGTGTTTTTTTTGAAAATAATGCTTGTCAAGTCACATCGACTTGTGCTAACAAAACATCACGGGCTGATATCGGTCCGATTAATTTGTTTTAATTTTTTAGAGGTTTTATCATATGACTGATACAGCTAACCGCGTTAAGAAAATCGTTGCAGAACATCTTGGCGTTGAAGAATCAAAAGTAACAGATAACGCCAGCTTCATTGACGATTTGGGCGCTGATAGCTTGGATACAGTAGAATTGGTTATGGCTTTCGAAGAAGAATTCGGCTGCGAAATTCCTGACGAAGCTGCTGAGAAAATTCTTACTGTTAAAGATGCTATCGACTATCTTTCTAAGAATGCTTAAGTTTAATGGCTTATTGAATATGATGAAACTCGCTTGACTAAGCGAGTTTCGTTGTATAAAAAGATTGAGTTATTCAATTTTATGAGGAAAATTTTATGAGAAGAGTTGTTGTTACCGGATTGGGCGTGGTTTCTCCTTTGGGACGCGGGGTTGAATATAACTGGAAAAGCCTGTTGGAAGGAAAATCCGGCATACGTCAGATTGAAGGTGTTGACCTTAAAGACATTCCTGTGACAATTGCCGGTCAAGTGCCTTGGGGAGAGGGTGAACATGAGTTCAATCCCGATACGGTTATGGCTCCCAAAGATCAGAAAAAAAATGATAAGTTTATTCTTTACGGAATGGCCGCCGGTGGTGATGCTCTGGAAGACGCCGGTTGGAATCCCGAAAATGCCACGGAAGAAGAAAAATATCGCGCCGGTGTTATGATGGGATCCGGAATCGGTGGTTTGCAGTCTATTTATGACAATGCTGTTTCTTTTAACGAAGTCGGAATGAAAAAGATTTCTCCGTTTTTTATTCCGTCGGTTTTGATTAACCTTATTTCCGGTAATCTGTCCATTAAATATGGTTTGAAAGGTCCGAATCATTCTTGTGTGACAGCTTGTTCAACAGGAACTCATGCAATTGGTGATGCT
>CATGXW010000207.1 GCA_949542085.1 uncultured Alphaproteobacteria bacterium | reverse complement strand
TTTGTATCATGAGTGTGTTGCGGCAAATGTGACTTTTGCTTTTATGGAGACTGGAAATTACTTTGTTAAAGATGGTAAGTTATATCATTTGGAAAGCAAGCTTTTGCAGAGCCGGCAAGCATGGAAATCCGCTTTGCAATATCAGGGGAAATCGATAGATTTTAAGCTGCGCAAACCGTTGCAGATGTCTTTTTTTGAAGATGATGAATGGTATCGAAAAACATTTTGCAATCGGTGTCAAACATGTGGTTGTAAGTTGATTTGTAACGGATGTTCTAATTGCGGACAATGTGACAAATAAAAATTTTTACACACAATATACGAAAAATCGTATTGACTTTCGGTGGTTGATAGTGTACGAAAAATCGTATGAAAAGAGATGTGATGAGAAAAATGGCGAATGATTTGTTGTATCGTTTTGAGGCAGAGTTTTTTCAAAACGAGGGTGTTTATTCGCGCAATGTTAATTTGGTTTTGGCTTTTGATGATTATGTCCGAGGTGTGCCGGATGAGGATATTGCCGCGTTTTTGGGGGATGCGGCGGATGTGTCCGAGTTTCGAAAAATGATAAGTTGCGGGATTGATATGTGGTTGGACGGTTCTTCTGTGAAAACGCTTTGCTTAAGGTGAGTTTCCGAAGTGTTCGGGATATTTTTCTTGAAAACGGTTTGTTCTTTGTTTATTGTTTGGTGTATAGATAATTTATTGTGTCATTTTAATTATTGAATGAATTATGAAAAGAATCGTTATTTTTGCTATGGTCGTGTGGTTTTGCTTTGGCGGCGTTATTGGGGTTGCAACAGCTTTTTCAAAAGAAGTTTGTCTTCTTCTTGTTGTGTTTTCAATATGGCTTTTTGTCATTAGTGGCTGTGCAATAAAGATGGAGCGGGCTTCTGGTGACGATCTCAAAAAATCTGAGGCGTAGAAGCGGTAAATATTCAATGCCTCTGGTGAGCTTTTGGTGAAGATGTTGTCTTTTATTGTTTTTTGCAATTTCACAAGGCTGTATTTGTTTGGTCTTTAGATTGATGAAAAGGAGGTTTCAGCAGGAACCTCCTTTTTTGTCGGGTGTCGTACGGAAAACGAGTTTGCTCAGGCTGAATGCAAAGGTGTTGGCGTAATACCGAGCTGTGTCGCCGAGCAAGGGGCGTCGTTTTGATGGTCCCTTTGTTTGCCGGTGTTTGTTACAGCCTTTTGATGAGGCCGGCGGCGCGTCCGATAATAATACATTCGTCGACAGTGCGTTCATAAGTGCTGTGCTTGGGGTTGTCTGAGATGATTCTTAATGTCGGAGGTTCTGAGTTGGGAATGATTTCCAGACGTTTGATGGCTACGCCGACACCATCCCAAATTGCGAAAATTCCGGCCGGAGACGGACGTTTTCCTTTGTTTGACGTGTCAATGATGACTTTGTCTCCGGAAGCAATTGTCGGATACATGCTGTCTCCCAAAGCTTCAATAATATAAACGTTGCTGTTGTTGACTTTGATTTCATTCAGGTACTCTGCGGGGATTGCCCAAGTTTGACGGACGTTGTCCTGTTGCATTGTGTTGCCCCAATTGTCGGTAACGTTAAATGCCCGAGCTTCTTCCGCGCAACCGCAGCCGCCGTACACGTCAACTTCCGGAATTTTTCCGATGTAACTTTTTTCCGGTGAAATTCCAGCTGTGTAGCTACTGGTATCCAGTTTAATATCTGTCAGTTCTTGTTCGTTTACTTTAAGGATTTGGGCTAGTTTTTTACGATCTAACTCGCCGAGACGAACGGGTGAACCGGTTTTGATGTATTGTTGGATGTAGGCGATGCCTTTGTGAAGGGCTTTTGAAACGCCGGCGTAGGTTAAGCCTCTTTCGGTAATCAGATTATCGATTTTGCGGCGGATAGTCTCTGGGGTTTCCATTTTCATCTCCTGTTATTAGTTCTTATTCCGCAAGTCCGAGGTTATTATATACGAAAAAAATAGTTTTGCAAATATGAAAATTCGTATTGACTTGATTTTAAAAATGATATACGAAAAATCGTATATTTAATTTCATTAATTTAGAAAGGAGTTTTATATGAAGTTAAAATACGAAGATTTTCAACCACAAGATTGGCAGGAGCGTCATTCGCCGACAACAGAAGTGTGTTTACGAGATGTGGAGCAAAAACTTATCGGGGTTTGCAGACGGCGTGTCAAAGATTCGAAAATTTGGGAAAAAGTGGAATATTGGCATTTGGAACGAGAAGCTGTTCGAATCTGTCGGGCTTATCATTTCATAACATTTGGAAGGGGATGTCGGACATCGCGGTTGGTCGCCAGTTATGAGCGGAGCGGTATGGAAGCTTTTTTGAATGATGTTGATTTTTTGCACTATCTTATGC
>CATGXW010000206.1 GCA_949542085.1 uncultured Alphaproteobacteria bacterium | reverse complement strand
CGGCCGCGGCAACCGCGTCAATTTCATCGGGACGGAGGTTGGCTTGTTTGAATGCGTCTTCAATAATTTCATCAATGTGGTCAAGGTGCGCGCGAGCGGCAATCTCGGGAACAACGCCGCCGTAAATCTTGTGTTCAAGCTGGGTCAATACTGAAGAACCCAAGATTTTTCTGTCATCGGTTACAATGGCGGCAGCGGTCTCGTCACAGCTGCTTTCAAAACTTTCATAGTCTTCCTTTTGTTTAATTAATGCATATATGTATTGCAGTTTTTTTTATCTTATATACACTATAAAAAGTTTAATGCCAAGAATTTACTGCATGAGGATTGTTAAAATGGTTAAAGAAAAAAAGCCGGAAACTTCTGTTGAAACTCAGCCGAAATCTAATCGGCATATTGTGGCAAAGTTGCTGTTTGTCGCTGCATTGGGCGGTGCCGGATATGCGTTGTGGGCGAATCCGCAGATTGTGGACCAGATTAAAGGATCTTTTGATTTTAAGAGCAGTAAAGCGGAGCAACAGAGGGTGCTTGAAGATTTAAGTCGTCAGGTTAAACATTTGCAGAATCAGGTCGATTTTCTGTCCGAACAGAGAAAGAACGATGATTATCAGGAAATGAAAGACAAGGTGGCGGCTATTGAGAAAACCAATCTGAATGTGATTGATTCCAAAGCTGATGTGGCAACTGTTTTGGGTATTATTACCCGTATGGACAAGGCGGAGTACAAGCTTGACAACTTGGCTAAAGTGACCGATGAAGGCGCTTTGATTTTGACTTCGGCAATGTTGGTTAAAGACGCGGCGGAACGCGGCGGACAATTTGAATATGAAGCCGAAGTTTTGCAGGAAATTTCCAAAGATAATCTGAAAATGAGAGAGCCTGTGGCTGTTATCGTCAAATATGCTTCAGAGGGGGTTTTGCCGCCGGAAGTTTTGAAAAATCGTTTCGGCAAGATTTATAAAGCGATGTTGAAAGAGCAGAAACAAGCTTTTGAACAAAGTTGGACGGATCGTCTTAATTCCAAGCTCAGCGAGTTTGTACAGATTAAGCGTGTGAAGGAAGAAGCTCCTGTTTTTGAAGCCAATCAGGGGTTGGAAATTGTTAAACATGAAATGGAAAACGGTAATTTGGCTGCAGCCGTGAAAGAACTCGGTCGCTCGGAGAATGCCGATTTGTTGAAAAATAAGGCTTTGCACAAATGGTATAATCAGGCAAAGGCGACGGTTGAGTTTAATCAGGCCGTTTCTAAAATTTCCGCCAGTTCTTTGGCTTTGATGAAGGTTAACTTTATTCGCAAAACGGCAAAGAACGACTAATGACTGATTTGAAGGACTTTTGGGCCGGACATTATGCCGGTGTGGCGGAGACATTGAACAAAATGTCTGCGGTTAAGACTGTGGCAACAGCGTTTAATACAAATATTGATGCGGTTATTAAGATTAAAGGCGAGAGACTGGTCGATTTTGTTCGTCAATCGGGCATGTCTTGGAGTGAGCTTAACAAGATAGACCGTTATTCTTTGGAAAAACCAACGGATGTTATTAAAGGGATTTTTCGTTGCTTTAGTCGTGGTATCGCCGAAGAATGGCTGGCGAATCGTCATGTGTATGATTGGATGGTGGATAATATCGGCTATGATCGCTTGCAGATGGGAGGACAGGGTGGTATTGTCGCCAATGTTTTGGCGGTTTGCGGTGTGGAAAAAGTGGTTAATCACTGCGCCTCTTTGCCGGAACAACAGGCGAAGCTTTTTTTGAATTTGGATAATTTGTTGGCGGTTGATGAAAAAGGAACAATCCGCAAGGCAAATGACATTCATCGTAAAGACGATACGCCGCTTATTCATTGGATTATTGAATTTGACAAGAATGATACATTTGTTTTTGACGGTCATGAGGTTGTTTGTCCAAAGTCAAACCGTTTTATCGCAACGTATGATCCACTTAATTCTCATCTGGTGATTGATGAGAATTTTGTGTCCGCTTTGAACGATGATGTGCCGGAGGCGGTTGTGTTGTCTGGATATCATGCGCTGACATCCGAACAAAACGGTGCCGAACTTGTGAAGATGTCGTTGCCGATTATTGAGCGGTGGCAGAATAAGGGCGTTTTGGTGCATTTGGAAGTTGCGTCCACGCAAGATATTGCCGTGCGGAAAGTCATTGTCGGAGAGGTTGCGTCCCGAGCAGATTCAATCGGGCTTAACGAGCGCGAAACAATAGACGTATTACAGGTTATCGGCGAAGAGGCTTTGGCTGAACAGTGTGATAAGGTTTGTTCGGCTGAAAATATCCTGAAGGCTGTGTTGACTATTAAACAAAAGGTTGGCAGCAAACGAGTGCAGTTGCATATGTTTGGTTTGTATTTGACCTTGCAGGATAAGGATTT
>CATGXW010000205.1 GCA_949542085.1 uncultured Alphaproteobacteria bacterium | reverse complement strand
GCATGCCGTAACAAATGCCCAAAAACGGAATTTTATGTTCACGGGCATATTTAACAGCGGCAATTTTGCCGTCTGTACCACGCTGTCCAAAACCGCCGGGGACAAGAATGGCGCTGACATCACCCAACAACTCATTAACATCTTCATGTTCCAAGCGCTCAGAATCAATCCATTTGATTTTGACTTTATATTTATTGGCAATACCACCATGGGTCAACGCCTCGTTAATAGATTTGTACGCTTCCAGCAACTGAACATACTTGCCGACAACAGCAATACGGACAATGCCCTCCGGATGACGGATGACGTCCATAATGCGTTCCCATTTGCTCAAATCAGCCTCTTGGCGGCAATCGATGCCGAAATGTTTGCAAACCTGAAGGTCAATTCCCTCGTGCGAATAAGAAATCGGCACCTGATAAATGCTGTCGCAATCCAGAGCGGCAATAACATTTTCTTCTCTGATATTGCAGAACAAAGCGATTTTCTTCTTTTCATTCTGAGGAATTTCCGTTTGCGCCCGACACAACAACATATCAGGCTGAATACCATATTCCTGCAGTTTTTTTACGGAGTGTTGTGTCGGTTTTGTTTTTAGTTCTCCGGCTGTCGGAATATAAGGCAATAAAGTCACATGAATGAACATCGCCCGTTCACGCCCTAAATCATAAGCCACCTGACGGATAGCCTCCAAGTACGGCTGACCTTCGATATCACCGACGGTTCCGCCGATTTCGCACAAAACAAAATCTTCATCGGTAATGTCAGATAAAATAAAATCTTTGATTTCGTTAGTCACATGGGGAATAACCTGAATGGTCGCTCCCAGATAATCACCATGACGCTCTTTATCAATCACACGTTGATAAATCTTGCCGGTGGTAACGCTGTCCGTTTTATGGCAGGCCACGCCGGAAAAACGTTCATAGTGTCCCAAATCCAAATCGGTTTCGGCGCCGTCATCCGTCACAAAAACCTCACCATGCTGGTACGGGCTCATTGTTCCGGGGTCGACGTTCAAATACGGATCCAGTTTGCGCATCCGCACCTTAAAACCTCGGGATTGCAGGATAGAAGCCAAAGATGCCGAGGCCAACCCCTTCCCCAAAGATGAAACCACGCCGCCGGTGATAAATATGAACTTGGTTTTTTCAGACATTTTATTCCCTTTTTCAATCAATTAGACGTATTTATATTCGTTTATTTAAAGTGACAAAGGCACCTTTTGGAAAGGTGCCTTTTATGTTGAGTGTTCTTCCTCATTATTTTTCAGCTACCGGAGCTTGAGGAACCGAAGGTTGAGATGTTTCAACCGGAGCTTGTTCCAAAATAGACTTATTCGGACGAGTAACACCTTTGTAATACAAGGACAAAGAGATACTCGTGATAATGAAAATCGTAGCCAAAATAGCGGTCGTGCGGGTCAAAAAGTTGCCGGTACCGCGAGCGCTCAAAAAATTGGAAGCGCCGCTGCCGCCGCCCAAACCGTCCAAAGCGCCGCCTTCAGAGCGCTGCAACAAAATCAGCGCCACCAAAAAGATAGCCGCCAATAAGTGAATAACCAATAAAACTGTTCCCATTTTTATTTATCCTTTTCTAAATTAACAACCGGCGTTCTTGGCAATGGCGATAAAGTCGTCAGCTTTCAAGCTGGCTCCGCCAATCAAAGCGCCGTCAACGTCAGGGAGCGACAATAATTCTTTGGCATTATTCGGTTTGACGGAACCACCGTACAAAATACGCATTTTGTTGGCATTGCCCTTGCCGAGCTTTTTAGCCAAAACCTTACGGACTGCAGCGTGAACTTCTTCAACGTCGTTGGTGGTCGGAACCTTACCGGTACCGATAGCCCAAACGGGTTCATAAGCGATAACGGTGTCAGCCGCGGTCGAATCATCCGGAACAGAACCCAGAATCTGTTCTTTACAAACATCAATAGCCTTTCCGGCTTCGCGTTCAGCCAAAGTTTCACCAATGCAGATAACCGTTTTCAAACCAGCCTTGTGAGCGGCAACAGCTTTTTTGTTAATCAACTCATTCGACTCGAGATGGTCGGCTCGGCGTTCCGAGTGACCGAGAATGACGAACTTGCACCCCAAATCTGTCAACATCAACGGACTGACATCGCCTGTGTGAGCGCCTTTTTCAGCAAAATGGCAATCTTGCGCGCCCAGAGCAACCTTGGCTCCGCGCAAAGCTTTTTTGACTGTTCCCAACAATGTGAACGGCGGACAAACTAAAAATTCGCATTCAGGCTTGCCCATTTTTTTCACTTCTGCGGCAATTGTTTTAGCCAAATCAGTACCTTCTGCGGTCAGGCAGTTCATTTTCCAGTTTCCTGCAATCAGTTTTTTACGAGCCATAATTTATATCCTTATTCTAAAAAAAC
>CATGXW010000204.1 GCA_949542085.1 uncultured Alphaproteobacteria bacterium | reverse complement strand
CTTCCCTGTAGATATCCGCCAGTTCTGTTCTAATATAGTTCATAATCAACACCATCTCCGAAAGAACAATTTCAGAATATGTCCCAGACCCTTCTGATTCTCCCGGCATTGTTTTCATCAAATCAACAAGAGATTCAACATCATTTTTAGAGCCGCTCTTATCAAATTTGCTTTTTGCCCCGAGTATAAAAGATTGAAGAATGGCTTCTCGGCGCATCTCATAGCGGCTTTCCTTAATGTTATTGGTATTTTTAACGGTTTCCGGAGTGTTCTTGTCCAACAGCAGTTGAGATTCCACCTCTTTAAGCGCTTCTAACGGATCATCAAAAGATACGTTTTCTTTAGCGGTTTTGGCAACAAGCTTGGCCAAGGCTTGTTGTTCTTTTTCTGCTTTTTGACGCAATTCCTGTATTTGACTTTCTAATGATTGAGCGTGAACACCGACAATATTTGCACAACCGGCTATAAAAGTTGCGGTAATAAGAATAATCGCATATTTCTTAACGTATGACATTTCTTACTCCCCTATCTTTTTGACAGTTGTTGTTTTTTGTATTCCGGATATTGTCTTTACCGACCGAGCCTTTTGTAAAAGCAACGGCTTTTCAATCTTCTCCGGTTGCTGAACGACACTTGTCGCGGCAACATTTTTCACAGGCTGTGTCTTCTGCAAAAGCAAAGATTTTTTCCTCTCAGATGAAAGAGTATCTGCCACTAAAGCACCGGGTTTTAAAGCCGCCACGACATCATCCGTATTTTGACCGGAGATTTCCCAATCCATTTCAACATCCGCACGTTGCTCAATATCTTCAGCGGCATCTTTTTCATCGTTGCTTATCGCGATACTATTCTGTTGAGAAGTAACGCCTGTTTTTTGTTGCAATTCATTTTGCAACTCAGACACCTTATTTGCCGCGTCCTGCTTGATCTGGGCTATCTGGTTATTTATGTTTTGTACCATTGTCTGAGCTTGTTCGTTATCACCATCAGCCATCAATATCTGCGCATTCGCCAAATTTTGATTTAAGTTTTTAATTTTAGCGTCGGCTTCCGCCTGAACCAAGCTGATTTGATCATTTGTTTCCTGTTGAGCCTGCTCCTGCTGTTTTTCCAAGTCTTTTATTTTTTTCTCTAATAGTGCTCGGCACTCTTCTTAGCAATTTTATATTCAGGACTGTTAACCATTTCGTTTTTATAATCCATTCCCTGATTATAATAGTCCATTGCTTGATTATACCCCTCTTTGGCATAGGCCATTCCTTGTTTGGCATACTTTACACCATCACCGATAGCCTTACCGAATTGGGAGTTTTCAACATATTTCTGAGCTTCTTTAACATAGTCTGTTACTTTCCCGATAAGATTGGAACTGTCCGATACCGTTTCCGGCGCATCAACGTTCAACAATTGTGCCCGCACTGATGATGCCGACAACAAACAGAAACAATAAACAATTGACAGGATGATTTTATTCATGACCACCCTCCTCTTCCGGACAAATATCTTCTTTAGACAATCCTTCGATAAGATTCGCACAACCACATCTCTTTTCCAAAAAACAAACACTGCTGTTTCCTGGGTCTTTGGTAATGGCAATTGTTCCGTCCAAAGCTGCAATACTAGCCTCTAAAGCCGCAATACTGCTCAGGTGATTGACAATACTAATCAGATAAGGCTGCATACTGTCCAAGACCTCTTTTTTATCTTTCATCGGAGAACTTACGGCTCCCTCCAACGCTTCTTTTTTCGCCTCTTGAGCTTTTTTTTGCATATTGGTTCTGGTCGTCAAGCCTTCCGCATAAAGCTTGGCAGCAAGCCTTCGCTTCAACTGTTCTTGCGCCTCCTTGAGGTTTTGAGCCGCATCACTGCCTTTGATCGCCCCTTCCGGATACATGATATTACAGATAATCGGGCAAATATTATCTCTGGGAGACGCCAAGTTATCCTTCATATAGGCTGGTATTTCCGAGGCAAAGACCGATGATACGCCAATCATTAAGACAGACAGTGCCGATAAACCTATGTAAAATAGTCTATTCATCATCGCCTCCATCTGATTTTATCGCCTGCTTTGCGGTTCCGAAACTCTTGCGTGAGCTTTTCAATCCCAGAGACGCCCGCTTCGCTTCGTCCTTGGCTTGTAGTTTTTGTTGGAATTGCTCTTCTTCCGCTTGAAGATCCCGCTGAGGCAATGCCGCTTTCTTTTCGGCATCCTTGGCTTCTAAATACGCCTTAAATTCCTCAGGACTCATCGTCGGCATTTGATTTTCATCCGCCGCCAATAATTGATCCTCCAATGACAGTGATGTTTTTTCATCAGCGGCTTGTTCATCTTTATCTTTTTCGTCATCTTCCTCAGCCGCTGCCTGCGCTGATTTCTGCAGGATATCATCTGCCGAGGCCTCCAAAAGTTGAGCCGCGTCAGGAAGCTGTTGTAACATTGTTTGATCA
>CATGXW010000203.1 GCA_949542085.1 uncultured Alphaproteobacteria bacterium | reverse complement strand
CGCGAAGACAATACTTGTGGCTGCACCTTTCCCAATAACGTCAGCGATATGGAATGCATCAATCCGCAACAACAAAGCACCCTGTCGGTTGAAACCTGCCAATCAGAAAGCGATACAAGCTACGTCCAAAAAGACAGTGTTTGTATTTGTGGGCCTCAAGGATGTGACTGCAAAGTCGAAAGGAACGAAATTTCTCTTTAGAGCTTGCCAATTGTTCTTCCGCAAGATAAACTATCGCCAACACCATAAAACAAGGAGCTCTATACAATGGCTGAATATAAAACATCGGTTTTGATTATCGGATCCGGACCGGCCGGTTATACGGCGGGCATTTATGCGGCACGCGCCGGCCTGAAACCTATTTTGGTTTCAGGAGAACAAATCGGCGGCCAACTGACAATCACCACCGATGTTGAAAATTTTCCGGGGTTTCCGAACCCCATAGCCGGAACGGAGCTCATGCACAACATGCGGGTGCAGGCTCATAATGTCGGCGTTCAAATTATTGATGATAAAATCATTGAAGTCGATTTCAGTCGGCACCCTTTTGAATGCAATTCAGAAAACCACAACGTTTTCTGTGGTGAAACCGTTATCATCGCCACCGGTGCTTCCGCTCGCTGGCTGGGCCTGCCGAGCGAAGAAAAATACCGAGGCTTTGGCGTTTCCGGTTGCGCAACCTGCGACGGATTTTTCTACCGTGAAAGAGATGTGGCTGTTGTTGGCGGCGGCAATACGGCCGTTGAAGAAGCCATCTATCTGACCAACTTTGCCAAAAGCGTCACCCTCATCCACCGCCGCAACGAACTGCGCGCTGATAAAACCATGCAGCAACGCTTGTTGAACAACCCGAAAATCAAAGTTGAATGGGACAGCGTAGTTGAAGAGATTGTCGGTACAGAAACGCCTCTCAGCATGACCGGTGTCAAAATCAAAAACGTCAAAACAGATAAAATTAAAACGTTGAATGTCGAGGGCTTGTTCATTGCCATCGGCCACCACCCCAATACCGAGATTTTTCAGCAACATCTGGAATTGGACAATGACGGTTATATCAAAACAAAACCAGACAGCTCACAAACCAGCATTGAGGGAATTTTTGCCGCCGGTGATGTCAAAGACGCAAAATTCCGTCAGGCAGTCATTGCGGCCGGTTCCGGCTGTATTGCCGCTCTTGAAGCCGAACGCTGGCTGACGGAACATAAATGATACGCGCTTATGGTAACATATCAAGCGAAGGTGTAATTACCTCAAACTGATCACCTCCCGTTGTCATCCCTTTTGATGAGCCGAATTTATAGCAACCATTTGCCATCTTTGTGACAGAGGCTTTACAAAAATCTTCTGTACTATATCCGATATTATAAAAAGTATTATACGTCTGCTTGCTCAAACTCTTTGATGCACTAAATTCTTTTGTAGTATTATCACTTCCGACTTTAAATTTGCATTTAAAGGTAAAGCTGAGACCATAAGAATCGCTTGGACAGCTCTTATTAGTACTACCAAGACCACTCCACTGATATTCATCAGTACACGAAACAACAATACTGGCTCCGGCAGTCGTTGAATAATGCCACTTAGCATCACTCGCAGAAGGTCCCATTCCCGGAAAATCATGCGCCGAAATATTCATAGACCATAGATACGAACCTGAAGTTGTTCTCATTCCTAACGTATCGCTCACATATTCCATCATCGGATATGTATTTGACGCACACTCGGTTGTATCTCCACCCGTCGTTGTTGAAGCAGAGGGGCAAAACACTTTGCTTGTATCAAAAGGGCAACGAACAAATTTCTTATCTTTACACTCCCCCAAAGGACTTTGCGTATACCCCAATGCCGCACAATCTGTTGCAACACAATTAGGCGACGTATCTGTCACTGTGCAGGCACAACAACCTTCTCCATCCGTTCCAGGAACAGCCATCATAGAGGTCGCCCAAGATGAACCTACATTGATAACACACACACCGGTCATTGCTACAGAAACAAGCAAATATCTTTCCCAAACTTTCTTCATTGTCTTTCTCCCTTTATTCTAAAAACAAGCGACTTTGCTACTGTCAAACGGACAACTCAATATTTTCGACCCCTGCAAACAAGCATTTGCCTCATACCCCAGTGCTTCACAATCAGTCACCGGAACCTTACACCAATAGGTATTGGCATCAACTTTTCCAATCGGACAAGCGATTTTTTCGCACTTATAGCATGTTGAACCAGCCTCAGTCGTGGTTGTCCCTGTTTGTGTTTGGAATGACGTACAAACCGTCTTGCTATAACCTGTAGGACACTCGTCGCTCAAGATACATTTTCCGCAAACCTCATCTCCGGAATATCCACTAGACGAATAAGCACCCTTACCGCAGGTTGTCACACCGGCCGCATAACCTGTCGCACATTTATTCTTTGAGATAGTGCATTTATCCGCCGAGATAGTCCATCCTTCAG
>CATGXW010000202.1 GCA_949542085.1 uncultured Alphaproteobacteria bacterium | reverse complement strand
GGGTGTTAGAGAAGATGTTACCGACATCGTTTTGAATATTAAAGGTTTGGCTGTTGCTGTTCACAGCGAAGGCCAAAAGACTATGACTTTGAAGGCAGAAGGTCCTTGCGAGGTTACAGCCGGTATGATTGAAACAGGTCATGATGTTGAAATCAAAAATCCTGATTTGTTTATTTGCACATTGGATGCCGGTGCCAAAATCAATATGGAATTGACCGTTGGTACAGGTAAAGGTTATGTGCCTGCAGCTTTGAACAAGTCTGCAGATTCTCCGATCGGCGTTATTCCGGTTGACGCGATTTATTCTCCGGTAAGAAAAGTTTCTTACAAAGTTGAGAATACTCGTGTTGGTCAGGCTACTGACTATGACAAGTTGACAATGATTGTTGAAACCAACGGCGTTGTTACTCCGGAAGATGCAGTTGCTTTCTCTGCTCGTATTTTGCAAGACCAATTGAAACCGTTCATCAACTTTGATGAGCCGGAAAATGAGGTCGAAGTTGAGAAAGAAGAGTTGCCGTTCAACAGAAATCTGTTGAAGAAAGTTGAAGAACTTGAACTGTCTGTTCGTTCTGCTAACTGCCTCAAGAATGACAATATTGTTTACATCGGCGATTTGGTTCAAAAGACAGAAGCTGAAATGTTGCGTACACCGAACTTCGGTCGTAAGTCTTTGAACGAAATCAAAGAAGTCTTGGCTAAGATGGGTATTCATTTGGGTATGGATACACCGGGTTGGCCGCCTGAGAATATTGAAGATTTGATTCGTCGTTGTGATGAACATTTCTAGGAATTAAGAGAAACCCCGCAGTTGATGCGGGGTTTCTTTTGTCAGAAAAGGGATCTTTTTTTGTGATATAAATTTTTGATTACAGCAATTGCCGCAGTTCTTCTTTTACTTTGCTTAAATCACTGCAGGTTAGAATCGGGATGAGATTGTTGATTTCTTCAACGCTTTTGTTCCACCACTGGAGTTTTTCCAAAATTTGAATAAGCTCGTCATCGAAGCGTTTTCGTATTTGTTTTGCCGGATTTCCGGCGACGATTGTATATGGGGCGACATTGCTGCCGACAACGCTGTTCATTCCTATTATGGCGCCGTCTCCGATTTGAACGCCGGGAAGAATCGTGGCGTTTTGTCCTATCCAGACATCATTGCCGATTATGGTATCTCCTTTAAGAGGCATTTCGGATTGTGGCGGGATTTCTTGATCCCAACCTTCAAAAATGTAAAACGGAAATGTTGTTACGCAATTCATTTGATGATTGGCGCCGTTCATAATGAAGTTGACACCGGCAGCGATTTGGCAAAACTTTCCGATAATGAGTTTGTCATTATTAAAATCATAGTGGTGGAGAACGTGGCTTTCAAAGTCCTTATCGCTAAAATAGGTGAAATCTCCAACGATGATGTTGGGGTTTTTGATTGTCGGTTTGACGTAAGTCAGACTGTCGTATCCTGAAATGGGAAAAATTGTTTGCGGATTAGGACGTTTTTTCATTAAAAGTAACCTCATCAAAATAAAAAGCGCTATGAATATTCATAGCGCTTTTTTTGAGCCGTGGCAACTTAAATCATTGCCATACCGCCGTTGATATTGATGGTCTGACCAGTGATGTACTGAGCTTCGTCAGAGGCCAAGAATGCAACAACATTGGCAATGTCTTGAGCTTCACCGAGTTTGGCTTCGGGAATTTTTGCCAACAGAGCTTTTTTAACATCTTCCGGCAAAACGTCGGTCATCGGTGTTCTGATGAACCCAGGGGCGACAGAGTTAACTGTTACGCCGCGAGAACCAACTTCTTGAGCCAAGCATTTGTTCATGGCAATCATACCAGCCTTAGAAGCTGAGTAGTTGGCTTGTCCGGCATTACCTGTAACGCCGACAACAGAGGCGATACCGATGATGCGGCCGAAACGACGTTTCATCATACCGCGGACAGCAGCTTTAGCCAGTTTGAAGCCGGCAGACAGGTTAACGTCCAGAACCAACTGCCAATCTTCATCGCTCATGCGGATGAACAGGTTATCACGGGTTAAGCCGGCGTTGTTAACCAGAATGTCGATACGACCTAATTTTTCTTCAACTTTTTCAACCAAGTTTTTAACATCATCGGCATTGGTCAGGTTGGCTGTGAAAACTTCAACGTTGCTACCGAGTTCTTCTTTTAATTTCAACATCGGTTCTTCACGCATATCGGTCAAAGCCAAAGTTGCGCCTTGAGCATGTAATGTGCGGGCAATCTTATCGCCGATACCGCCGGCAGCGCCGGTGATGAGGGCTACTTTTCCATCTAATCTAAACATATTTTTCCTTTCGCGGGTGTGCTCTTTGAGCATCTAACCTCATATTTTCAGCTTCCGGTACTCACGTACGCTTATGTACGCTCCGTTCCGGTTCTGAAAAGTATAACGTTATCTATCTCAAATATCCCACCCTTTTCCTTTTATGGGATTTGTTTTAT
>CATGXW010000201.1 GCA_949542085.1 uncultured Alphaproteobacteria bacterium | reverse complement strand
CATGCGGTCGTATATTTCCGTCGAGTCGGGCATGAACGTGCTCAGTTCTCGCTGCATCTGCATGAAATCGGGATTGGTATTGTCATAAGTACGTTTGGACTGAGATGTAATCCTGCCGTCCTTTTTACGATATTTAGATATGTCGGCATTGTCTTTCTCCTTGCCGTTGTTTTCTCTTGTGCGCACCTTGCTGTTAGGCGATGTCGTCAGATTTTTTGCACCGAGTGCACTTCCGTTGTTTTCTTTTTCATATTTGTTTTTTATGCGCTTTATCTGATCTATAGTGACACCCTTTTGCATGAGTTTAGTCACAATCTGCGACTGGGAAGTGCCTTTGCCGTGTTCTTGAATAACAAATTCCATCACGGCTTCATCACTCATCGACGATTGGGCAAAAGACGCAACTGCCATCATGGACAGCATGACAATCGAAACTAAATATTTTTTCATACTTTATTATGTCTGGTAAGTATCTTCGTTTTTTTATTTTTGATTAATACTTATTTAAACTTCATTTTCACGAATTTATTGCAAAAAAATAATGCAAATCAAGAGCATAATCACCAAATTTGTTTGGATGTTATGCCGAGATGCAGCTTATTTTCTGCAAAAATAATGCAAATCGAGAGCAGAATCACCAAACTTGTTTGGGTGTTATGCCGAGATGCTGCTTATTTTCTGCAAAGATACACAATTTATTAAAATAAAAACGGCTAATTCGGATAAAATGACTATCTTTGCAAAGTTTTTCAGCGGAAAACGACGGTATGCCGTTTCACAATACCTGGGGTTGACTGGATTTGACAGCGGGCAGAAATGGTACGTAAGCATGCGGAGTGACGACTGTTGACTCCATAATAACATCGGTCAAAAATTTATCTGGCGAAAACAATTATGCTCTCGCTGCCTAATCGAAGTATAGTAGATTATCGGCTTTATCCAGCTACAAGGTAGCAGGACGAGACATCGCTCAAAGGCTGTTGTTCCGAAGCTCTTTGGCCAAGCGGGGCAGTTAAATCGGAAATAGTCATGCCGCGCCCCGGCGGTGTGATGAAATTTTAGGGGATAAGGCTGCGATTGGTGGTCCGGATCTTGTCGCAGCACGAAAACCGAAGGCTGGAATAAGCATGTAGAAAGCGTATGGTTTCCCTGTTTGGACGAGGGTTCGACTCCCTCCAGCTCCCCTTGGCGGGTCGGATAGATTCCGGCCAACAGAAGCCAAAGCAAGACTAAAGAGGAGGGTGTATCAAATTGAAGCGATTTGATACCCCCTCTTTTTATAAGGACTTGAGGGTTCAATAATTTTATGCCCTCTCTTTTTGTTTAGATTCCCCAAATATTCGACTCTCGGTGGTCCCTCTTCCGATTATACGTAAAAAACGCCGGAATCAGTGGTATTTCCCCCATTCTTAGCCGCTTTTGCTATTTTGGAGCACATTTTCTTGAGGTTAAAGGCAATGGCAAAGAAGGCAAAGTCCATTTTGACTTTGTCCAGTCCGAAGTGACGGAAGCGTTTATATCCCATGTCGTATTTCATCTGTCCGAAAACGGCCTCCGGTTCGATACATCTTCGTCCCCGGTGTTCTATACCTTCTTCCGATGTCAGCCGTTCCCGGGCCTTTCGTCGGTACTCCGCCAGAGGATGGTTGACTTCGATTATCCTGTCACCTTTTGCCTTGAAGTAGCTGCCCCTCAGAGGGCATCCCTCACATCGTCGAGCTTTGTAACGGGAGGATTTGGAAATATATCCGCTTTTGGTTTTTGTACGGGTTGTCCCTATACGTTCCATATGCTGCCCCATCGGGCATACGTAATAGTCTCCGTCGGTATTATAATAAAGAGCCTGCGCACTGAATGAATCCGGCACATAATGCATCCGCTGCTCGCGATGGAACCTGTTGTATTTGACATAGGCATCGATTCCGGCCTCTTCCATAAAGCGGTAATTTTCCTCGGAGCCGTAACCGGCATCGGCAACGCCTGTCTGCGGATGTTTGCTGTAACGGTCGAAAAACGAGTTGAAGAAGGGTATCATGGTAAGGGGATCGCTGGGAGTCTGAAACAGTCCGAAGTCAAGGATGAACTGATTCTCCGTTCCAATCTGCAGATTATATCCCGGCTTTGTCTGGCCGTTGTTCATGGCATCCTCTTTCATCCGCATGAACGTGGCGTCACAGTCGGTCTTGGAATATGAGTTCTGATTGCCCAAAATGCGCAGTTTCTCGTCATATTCGTTGAGTTTATCGGCTTGTTCCTTAAGTTGTTTTATCTGTCTCTTTCGCTCCTTGCGCCGCTCTTTCTGCTCTTTTGTCCCGGGTTTGGGTTCGTTATCAAGACTGCGGTTAAGTTCTTCCGTGATATTCTTCAGATCTTCCGGGGTGAAACTTTGACCGTTTTCTTGTTCGGCGTTTTCCTGCGCAATGGACTCGTCTATCTGTTAGAGAAGAACTTTTATTTTTTCGATAAGTTTTGCCCGGAGCTTTTCTGTTGACTTAC
>CATGXW010000200.1 GCA_949542085.1 uncultured Alphaproteobacteria bacterium | reverse complement strand
GAGCTTTTTCCATTCCATTTCACCGGCGGAAACGTTATCCAAAAATTCTTCCAACTGAGCCGTGAAGTCATATTCCACATATTTCTTGAAGAAGTTTTCCAAGAACACGGTTACAATACGGCCGCGGTCTTCGGGGATAAAACGCAGTTTTTCAACACGAACGTATTTGCGCTCCTGCAAAACGGCGATAATCGAAGCATAAGTTGACGGACGGCCAATGCCGAGTTCTTCCAGTTTTTTGACCAAGCTGGCTTCGGTAAAACGCGGCGGCGGCGTGGTGAAGTGTTGTTCCGGCGTGATCTCTCCTTTATCAACGTCCTCGCCCTCGGTGACGTTCGGCAAAATGCGGTTTTCATCATCGTCATCCGAATCGTCCTTGCTTTCCTGATAAAGTTTCAAGAAACCGTCAAACTCAATAACCTGACCGTTGGCACGAAGAACAATTTGTTTATCGGCAGACTGCGAATCGATGACAACACGGTCAAGAACCGCAGGATTCATCTGGCAGGCGACTGTGCGCTTCCAAATCAATTCATAAAGCTTGTAGCCGTCGGAATCGAGTTTGCCTTCCATTTTTTTCGGTGTGTTCATAACATCTGACGGACGAATGGCTTCGTGGGCTTCCTGCGCGTTTTTGGTTTTGTTTTTATATTCTTTGGCAACCTTGGGCAGATAAGCTTCGCCAAAATATTTCAAAATGGCTTCACGGCAAGCGGCAATCGCTTCTTTGGACAAGTTGACGGCATCGGTACGCATATAGGTAATCAAACCGTCTTCGTAGAGTTTTTGAGCCGTTTGCATGGTCTTTTTTGCAGAGAACCGCAGCTTGCGGGCGGCTTCTTGTTGCAGGGTTGACGTTGTGAACGGTGCGGCCGGATAGCGGTTGGCTTTTTTGCGTTCAACCGAGGCGATGGAAAAAGTCTGCGCTTCGATTTTTGCTTTGGCGGCGAGCGCTTTTTCTTCGCTGTTGATGTCAAATTTTTCGAGCTTGTTGCCGTCTAATTGAATAAGGCGGGATTTGATTAACGCCTTGGCCGATGTAAACAGTTCGGCGTCAATGGTCCAGTATTCTTCGGCTTTGAATTTTTCAATCTCGGTTTCACGTTCGCAAATTAGGCGCAGCGCAACGGATTGCACACGGCCTGCCGATTTGGAACCGGGGAGTTTGCGCCACAAAACCGGTGATAAGGTAAAGCCGACCAAGTAGTCCAAAGCGCGGCGCGCCATGTAGGCGGAAACCAGATTGTCGTCAATTTGGCGTGGATTTTTTATGGCGTCGGTAACGGCCGATTTAGTGATTTCGTGGAAGACGACACGCTCAATCTTCTTGTCTTTGATGGCTTTTTTGGCGGTCAATTCTTCTAAAATATGCCAAGCGATGGCTTCTCCCTCTCTATCCGGGTCGGATGCGAGGACAATCGTGTCACATTGTTTGAGGGCTTTGAGGATGTCTTGCAGGCGTTTTTTGCCGCCGGCGCTGAGCTCCCAAGTCATGGCAAAGTCTTCATCAGGAAGGACGGAACCGTCTTTGCTTGGCAAATCGCGGATGTGTCCGAAACTGGCCAGAACTTGATAGTCTTTTCCGAGATATTTGTTGATTGTTTTGGCTTTTGCCGGAGACTCTACAATAACTAATTTCATCTTTTTTCCTACTTTATCAGAGCGACTTTGTTGCCCGCCTGACGAATAATTCTGCCTTCCAATTCCAGCTCAAGCAGCTCCATGGCGACAGTGGATGCGTCAAGCCCGCTTGTCCGGATAATCTCGTCAACATATATACCGTCATAATTAAGATAGTCAATAATTTTTCCGTTATTTTGCGGTGGCGGGGTGATGTTCGTGATAGCCTCGGGCTTGCTTGGTTGCAGGTTAAATTCAATTTGGCGGTGAATTTGCCGATGGTTGTTGGTGCATAAAACAGACAGGATATCTTCGGCGTTTTCGGCCAGATAGGCGCCGTCTTTAATCAGTTTGTTCGGTCCGGAAGAACGCGCTTCTTCCGGAGTACCGGGAATCGCAAAAATGTCTTTGCCTTGTTCAAGAGCCAGACGAGCGGTGATGAGAGAGCCGGAGTTGATATTGGCTTCGACAACCAGCGTTCCCAGACTTAACGCCGCCACAATGCGGTTGCGCCTCGGAAAGTTTGATGATTGCGGACCGGTGCCGAGCGGAAATTCAGAAAGAATCAGTCCTTGTTCGGCAATTTGGTTATACAGCGCGGTGTTTTCTTTGGGATAAACGGTGTCAACGCCGGTTCCCAAAACAGCAATGGTCGCACCGGTTTGATTGTTGGCGTATAAGGCGCCTTTGTGCGCGGCGGCGTCAATGCCTCGAGCCATGCCGGAGATAATCATGACGTTGTTATTGGTTAAGTCATAAGCGATTTTAGAGGCTGTTTTTCGGCCGTTGACAGTGGCGTTGCGAGCGCCGACGATTGACAGGCTGAACGGGGTGTTCAGGCAATTTAAATTGCCTCTATTTGACCCCGCTGTTCCGGGTAAGCCCCGC
>CATGXW010000199.1 GCA_949542085.1 uncultured Alphaproteobacteria bacterium | reverse complement strand
CCTTTGAGCAATTCTTTCAAATGCATATCGACATTACCGCCAAGCTGAATATCCGTTCCGCGGCCGGCCATATTGGTCGCAATGGTAATCGCCCCCGGAACACCGGCCTGAGCCACGATAGACGCTTCACGTTCATGATGGCGGGCGTTCAAAACCTCAAACTTAACTTTGGACTTTGAGCGCAACAAATCAGCAACCAGCTCAGATTTTTCAATAGACGTTGTACCAACCAAAACCGGTTGTCCCTTTTCGTGGCATTCAAGAATGGTTTTGATAATCGCTTCGTACTTTTCTTTTTCCGTACGATAGATTTCATCGTGCAAATCTTGACGCTGAACACCTCGATTGGTCGGGATTTCAACACAACACAAGTTGTAAATATCCCCAAACTCCGCTTCCTCTGTCATTGCCGTACCGGTCATACCCGACAATTTCGGATATTGGCGGAAGTAATTTTGGAACGTAATTGAAGCCAATGTCTGGTTCTCTGATTGAATGGTCACACCTTCCTTGGCTTCAATCGCCTGATGCAACCCGTCTGAATAACGGCGGCCTTCCATCATACGTCCGGTAAATTCATCAATGATGACAACTTTGTCATTTTTTACAATATAATCAACATCACGGATGTGCATTTTGTGCGCACGCAAAGCCTGATTGACGTGATGAACCAAGCTGACGTTGGCGATATCATACAGACCGCCCTCTTTAATCAGTCCTACATCCTTCAACAAGGCTTCAACATGTGTCATACCGCTTTCGGTCAAAGTCACACTACGGGCTTTTTCATCCTTTTCATAGTCGCTGTCCACCAAAAACGGAATGATCTTATTGACCAAAATATATTTTTCGGAACTATCTTCTGCCGCACCGGAGATAATCAACGGGGTTCTGGCTTCGTCAATCAAAATAGAATCGACTTCATCGACGATGGCAAAGTTAAACGGACGCTGAACCATGTCTTTAAGACCGAACTTCATATTGTCACGCAGGTAGTCAAATCCCAATTCATTATTGGTGGCATAAATGATATCGCTGTTATAGGCGGCACGACGGGCATCATCATCTTTTTCATGAATAATATAGTCAACAGTCATCCCTAAGAAGCGATAAACCTGTCCCATCCATTCCGCGTCACGCTTGGCCAAATAATCATTAACCGTCACAATGTGAACGCCTTTTCCTTCCAAAGCATTCAAATAAGCGGCCAAAGTGGCAACCAAAGTTTTTCCCTCACCGGTTTTCATTTCGGCGATTTGGCCACGGTGCAAAACAATACCACCGACAAGCTGAACATCATAATGGCGCTGTCCTAAAGTTCTTTTGGCGGCTTCACGGACAACAGCAAAAGCTTCAGGCAAAAGATCATCCAATGTTTCACCATCTTTTAAGCGGTTGCGAAACTCTTCGGTCTTATTTCTTAACTCTTCGTCTGTCAAAGGTGTTATGGAGGGTTCCAAAGCGTTAATACGCTGAACGGTTTTGCTTAGTCTTTTAACGTATCTGTCGTTGGCACTGCCAAAAATTTTGCGTGCGATTGCGCCTATCATGTGTTTTTTCCTTACTTAAATATATTCATTAGTCTACATTTAGTGTTTTAACATCCAGAAGTCAAGACACTGATATAAAGTTATAAACGCCATCAAAAATAACGTTGGAAATATAATCAATTTTATTATATAACAATCACAGACAATTTCTTTAACAAAGGAGAATATGTATGCAGAAGAAATATATCGCTCTGGCCGTCATGGGCTTGTTGACCCTTAATGCCGGAAATGTTTTGGCTGAAGGAAAAGACGGTGTTGCTGCCGTTGTTAACGGTGAAAACATTACCGTTGCCGAAATCAAAGAAGCTTATAACAGCAATCTGGCTGTTAAAGAAAAAGTTCCGTTTAAGGAATTTTATGATAAAACTCTTGATGTTTTTGTTAACGGTAAGATGGTTTATCAGGCCGCCAAAGCTGCTAAAATCGAAGATACTCCGGAATACAAACTGCAGCTGAAGATTGCCAAAGAAGATTTGGCTCGCAAAATTTATCTTGAAAAACAAGTTGACAAAAGCGTCAGCAAAGCTGAAATCAATAAAGTTTATGATGATTACAAAAAATCTTTTAAGGCTGAAAAAGAAGTCAAGGCCAAACATATTTTAGTCGACTCTGAGGATAAGGCCAAAGAAGTTATTTCTAAGCTGAAAAAAGGCGGAAACTTTGATAAGCTGGCAAAAGAATACTCTAAAGAACCGGCTGATCTTGGTTATTTTACAAAAAATATTATGGTTCCTGAATTCGGCGATGCCGCTTTTTCAATGAAAAAAGGCGAATATTCACAAACTCCGGTCAAGACACAATTCGGTTATCATGTGATTTTGGTCGAAGACAGCCGTGATGCTAAACCGTTGCCTTTGGAAAAAGTTGAACCACAGCTCAAGGCTATGTTGTCCCAAGGTGCTGCGGCAAATGTTTTTCAGGACTTATCCGCCAAAGCCAAAGTAACCAAATATGGTTTGGATGGCAAAGTAAGAAAATAAGACTTTCTAACTTAAATATAAA
>CATGXW010000198.1 GCA_949542085.1 uncultured Alphaproteobacteria bacterium | reverse complement strand
TAAGGTGGGAAAATAATGTGCGGATTAAAAATGTTTATTAAATTTATTATTCTTTTATTGGCTTTGGCCTATTTGATTTTTTGTGTTGTTGTTTATTTTAAGCCGCAGTGGTTTTTCTACTATCCCTCTCACGATGTTTCCGATATTGAAAATGCGCGTAAAAACGGTTATCCGGCGGAAGAGGTACGTTATACTTCAGAAGACGGGACACCGTTGTATGGGTGGTATACAAAAGCGCAGGCGGGAAAACCGACGATTGTTTTCTATCACGGCAATTCATTTAATATTGAAAAGTTTTTTCATAAAATGCGGCCGTTGGTTCATGCCGGATACGGAACATTTATGGCCGAATATCGTGGTTTTGGCGGTATTAAAGGCAAAATAACCAATGACAATCTGACCGCGGATGCGTTGGCGGCCATTGACTATTTGCATGAGCAGGGAATAAAGAATTCTGACATTGTCGTCTATGGGATGTCTTTGGGATCGCACATGGCGACAAATACCGCTTGGGTTGCCGCAAAGACGGAACCTGTTGCCGGCGTCATTCTGGAAGTTCCTTTTGATACGCTGAGTAATGTGATACGGGCGGTTTTTCCTTTGCCTATGCCATTGGAATTAATAGTTCGCGACCGTTATTAATGATATTAAAGCGCCATTGCTGGTTATGGGGGGCAGTGATGATATTGTCGTTCCTGTCTTTTTAGCCAAAAATCTTTATGAACACGCCTCAGAACCGAAAGATTTGAAAATTTATCAAGGCGGCGGTCATATTGATTTAGATAATTTTTACAATTATCGCGATATAATAAAATGGTTAGGGACTAATGAGAAAAAACAGGATTAAAGTATACAAGCGCCACAAGCTGATTGATTTTATAGGCGTTTTCTGTTTAATCTGCGTATTGCTGTTTGTGTGGCAGCTTTATCGCGGTCCCATCGCTATACCTTTTCTCAAGCCCTATATCATTAAAGCTTTGAATCATGATGATGCCGATTATCAGGTAACGCTCGATTCCGTAAATTTGGAATTTGTTCGTTCTATCAAACCGTTGCGCATTATTGCCAATAATGTTGTTTATCGCCGGACAGATGACGAGGTTGTGGTCAATGCTCCGAAAACTTCGGTGTCGTTCAGTATCAAGGCTTTGTTGCAGGGCATCATCGCTCCGAGCGCCGTTGAGGTTATCAACCCGACGATTTATATTTTTACAAGTTATGGGGTTGATAAAGAAAAGCAACATGATGAAATTAATCAGAAGAAGCTCGCTTATTATTTTGATTATATAGATGATTTTTTAGAGAGGTTTAACTCCGAGGACAATTCTTATCCGGAAAGTTTTATCAATGATATTGATATCCGCGGGGCGGAAGTTGAGTTTCATGAGGTCGATTTGGGGCGCAAATGGGTTTTGTCTGATGTGAATTATCGTTTTGACAGGAATTTGGCCAGCTTGGAAACGGAAGCCAATGCTTTGGTGAAGTTTAATGAAAGCGATGTTTTGTCCTCTTTGGGCGTGGAAGCAATTTATCGTCCTTTATCTGACAAATTGGCACTGCGTTTTTATTTTTCCGATGTTATTCCTGAAAATCTGATAGGATTGTTTGATGCTCAAAATCAAAAAACAGGCGCGTTTGAAGTCGCGGTACCGTTACACGGCCAAATAGAGACCCTGATTAATATTAATAAGGTTGCAAAAAATCGCAACAACTTGCTCAAAAGTATTGATGAGGCGATTGAAAAAATACAGTTCGAATTTGAGGGCGGAAAGGGATATGTTGCGTTTTCCGATAAAGAAAGTGACAATTTCAACATTTCTTCTTTAATGTTGAAAGGAAACATCTCCGGCGGGCTGGATAAAATAAATATTGAAAACACTGTGTTGAATATGGACGGACAGGAGGCGTCTGTTGATATTAACGCTTCCGGATTAAAGGATTATATCCTAAAATCGTCGCTTGAGAAGTTGCGTCTTTCCGTCAATGTCGGGGTTGATGAGCTGGCTGTTGATGATCTGTTTCATTATTGGCCGCGCTATATTTCGGAAGCGGCTTGGGATTGGTGTAAAGAGAGCATGTCCGGCGGTACTTTGAGCAATGCGTCTTTCGTGTTTGATTTTGGTTATGATAAGAAGTTGAAATCCGTTGCTTTTCAAGATTTAAGCGGTTCAGCCGAAGTCAGCGGAGCCTCTCTTGATTACTTAACCGGCATGCCTAAAATTACCGGAATTAACGGTAAAGCTGATTTTTATAGTGATAAAATCATCGTCAACTTAAACAAAGGTGTCTCCGGAGATGTTGTTTTGAGTAACGGTTATGTTGAGTTGTATGATCTGAACAAAGACGATAATTTTGCAAAAATCAGCCTGCATGCGGTCGGATCAATCACTGATATTTTAAAATTAATTGACCATCAGCCTTTGGGATACACGTCCGATATGGGCATAAATCCCGAGACGATTAAGGGCAGTGCGGCCACAGACTTGTCCTTAGAGTTTGAATTAAAACAGGATTTGACACCTGACGATGTCAAAGTCGGTATCATCTCGGTTTTGCAGGATGTGGTGTTGC
>CATGXW010000197.1 GCA_949542085.1 uncultured Alphaproteobacteria bacterium | reverse complement strand
GCGGCAAAAAACGCGGCAAAAACCACAACGTGCAAAACATCTATCAACGCCAGCTTGCCTATTTGCAATCCGGCAAACAAAATCAGCGCGATCACTGCCGGCCGAATACCGTCTAAAATCCGCTGCACTCGGACGTTACATTGATACTGAGCCAAAAGCTTGGCCACCATGATGATGATAACAACCGAAGGCAACACCAAACCCAATGTCGCCACGATTCCGCCCCCAATACCGGCGGCATGAAAACCGGCAAACGTCGCCATGTTCACCCCCAATGGCCCCGGTGTTGATTCGGAAACGGCAATCATATCCGCCAATTCTTTTGCGGTAAACCAATTATAACTTTCAGCCAAATCAAACAAAAACGGAACCGTGACCAAACCACCGCCGATGGCAAACAAACCTATTTTGAAAAACTCAAAAAACAACGTCAGATAAATCATGCTTTGAGCCTCCCTTTAAGCGTCAACCCTGCGGCACCGGCCAAAACCACAATCCACACGGCAGACAAATTAAACGCCAATAACAACCCTAAAGCTCCAGCAAAAACAACTGCTCCGAAATAATCGCTTATCCCCTTTTTCCATAAACCGTAAATCACATCCAAAATCAGAGCGACAACACAAATCCGGATCCCCGAAAAAGCATAAACCACATAACGGTTATACATAAAACGATTAAGCACGGCCGCAATCAGAGTAATAATAATCAACGAAGGTAAAACCATTCCCAAAGTCGCCGCCACGGCGCCTTTAACCCCTGCTTGCCGATATCCGATAAACGTGGCGACATTAATGGAAATAATTCCCGGCGTACACTGCCCGATAGAATACAAATCCAGCAACTCTTTATCATCCGTCCAGCCCCGTTTTTTTACCACTTCTGCCTGCAACAAAGGCAACATCGCATACCCGCCGCCGAACGTAAACAGCCCCAGCTTAAAAAACACCTTAAACAAACGCCACAAAATTTGCATACCATCCTCATTGTTTATTATCCGTGAGTGATTATATTTGTCTTAGTTTTACATAAAGTTAATTAACGGAGCAAAAATGATTATTGCCGTCCCCGCAGAACGAACCATTGAAGAAACCCGCGTGGCAGCCACACCGGAAACCGTCAAAAAATATACCGCTTGGGGCTTTGAAGTTCGTGTTGAAAAAGATGCCGGAAACCATGCCGGATTTGCCGATGGCGATTATCAAAGAACCGGAGCCAAAATCGTTGCCACCCCACAGGAATTATATCAACACGCGGATATCATACTTAAAATCAACGCGCCCCTCCCCGAAGAAATCCAATACCTGACTTCGGGACAGATTATCATCGCAAACTTTCAGGCCTTGGCGCATCCAGCTCAGATAAAAACACTTGCCGATAAAGGTCTTGTTTGTATGGCTCTGGATATGCTGCCTCGTATCTCACGAGCCCAAAGCATGGATATCCTGTCATCTCAAAGCAACTTGTCCGGCTATGCCGCCATTATTGAAGCCGCCTCTCGCCTAAATAAGGCAATTCCGCTGATGATGACCGCCGCCGGAACCGTACCGCCGGCAAAAGTTCTGATTTTGGGCGCCGGTGTTGCCGGATTACAAGCCATTGCCACCGCCAAGCGGCTCGGCGCGCAAGTATACGCTTTTGACGTTCGCCCGCAGGTTAAAGAACAAGTGGAATCTCTTGGCGCCAAATTCATTGAGGTCAATCAGGAACACTTTGAAACTTCCGGCGGTTACGCCTCTGAAACCTCTCTTGAATACCAAAAGCAACAACACGCGGCAATCACGGCCCAACTTGCAACCACGGATATCGTCATCTCTACAGCGCTTATCCCCGGAAAAAAAGCACCGATTCTCATCACTGAAGACATGCGGAAACAAATGCCGGACGGCGCGGTTATCGTTGATATGGCAGCAGCCTCCGGCGGCAACGTGGAAGGAACCGTCAACGGACAATCCATTAAAATCGGCAACCTTGAAATCATCGGCAATTCCAATCCCGCAAGACTCATTCCCGCCACGGCCAGCAAACTCTTTGCCAACAATATCTATAATTTTTTGGCCTCGCAATACCATACGGACAGCAATCGTATCGCTTTCAACTTTAAGGACGAACTGGTCAACAAAGTTTGTGTCGCCCAAAACGGAAAAATATTAATATAGGAGCACGCTTATGGACATTTGGATATTATTGACAATCTTCATGCTGGCATGCTTTGTCGGTTACTTTGTGGTTTGGGGTGTCACTCCGGCGCTGCACTCACCCTTGATGAGTGTTTCCAACGCCATTTCAGGTATCGTCATCATCGGAGCCTTAATTACTGCAGGCGGCGAAGAAATGAACACTGCCAAACTATTAAGTCTGGGCGCTGTTTTTCTGGCATCGCTAAATATCTTTGGCGGATTCGCCGTCTCTCATCGCATGCTGGCCATGTTTAAGAAAAAGGAGAAAAAATGATGATGCCGTGGATTCTTCCCTTTTCCTATCTGCTATCCGCCACTCTGTTCATCTTGGCCATCCGCGGATTGGCATCTCCTCGAACCGCTCGCGAAGGAAACTTGTTAGGCTGTATCGG
>CATGXW010000196.1 GCA_949542085.1 uncultured Alphaproteobacteria bacterium | reverse complement strand
GGCGCGGATAATTCCCACATAGTCAATACCGGCATGCGAATAAAACTTCTTATCCTCGGCGGCAATAAAGGCCTTCTTTACAAGAGCGGGAATTTTAGCCTCGGGAACAAACAGGCGTTTTTCGGCCGCATACTCTTTCAAAACCTGACCGTCGCCGGCGTATAATCTCGTCGTCACAGCCGGTTCATATTTTGCCAGTTGGCGATACTCGGGCAATTCCTGAGAAATTTTCCAGATAGAAGTAATCAACAAAACCAAGCCAATGACGGCAAAAAAGAAAAATGTGCTCAACAGCGACGATAACGTTTTGAACATCTTCAACCCACGCCTTAAATTAAACTTAACCAGAATCTCGCATAGAACTGTAGTACAATTTATTTTAAAAGCCAGATTTTTTTTATGATTTCGGGATAAAAAGAGCGTTTTCAGAAAACGGACGCATGCTGCATGTTATTAAAATAACGATCAATCGCTTTAGCCGCCGAAATTGCGAGTTTTTTACGATAATCTTTTCTTTGCAACTGTTTTTCTTCCGTCGGATTAGACAAGTAGCCCAATTCCATTAAAACAGACGGCACATCAGGCGCTTTTAACACGGCAAAGCCGGCAAAACGATGCGTATTGTCCAAAGTGTGAGTTGACTTGCGCATTTCCTGAACCATAAATCCGGCAAATTCAGACGAACGGTTCATTGTTTCCCTTTGTGCCAGATTCAGCAAAATATCCGAAACCTCCTTGGAGTGCTCGGCAAAGTTCAGACCGGCAACAATGTCCGCCTTATTTTCCTTTTCAGCCAATGCCGCGGCTTCTTTGTCGGACGCGGTTTCGGACAAAGTATAGACGGACAGCCCTTTCGCTTTATGATTACGCGCGCTGTCGGCATGAATGGACAAGAACAAATCCGCATCGTATTTGCGGGCAATTTTCACGCGGTCCCGCAACGGAATAAAAACATCGCGATTACGGGTCAAATAAACTTTATAACCATATTGCTTTTCAATAACTTCCTTAAGTTCCCGTCCCATTGCCAGCGTAATGTTTTTCTCATAAACGCCGGAAACACCGATTGCTCCGGGATCGACACCGCCATGACCGGGGTCGAGGACAACAATTTTCTTTGATTTATTGTTTTTATTCAATACTTTGGATGGCACCGTCGGTTTTGCGGCGGCAACCACATTATTGCTATTGGCGTTATAATTGTCATTGCTGAAAGCATTGTCATTACCGACCTTGGAAACAAATTCTCTTTCCGACGCGGCCTCTAAATCGATGACAAACCGCCAACTAAAATTGCTTTGCGGCGGCAGCATAAAAACTTTTTTTATCACGGCCGGTTTTTGCAAATCCAAAACAATCCGCGCACCGTTGACACCGACCGTTCCCAAACGCATTCCGCTGACAAAACTGTTGGCCTCCAGCATTTTTTCAATTTTGCTGCTGATATCTATATTCTGGGTGTCAATAACCAAACGTTTCGGCTCTGTCAGTAAAAAAACTTTGTAATCAAACGTCGCATCGGCATCCAAAACGATACGGACATTTCCAATCCCCTGCCCGATGCGAAAGGACTTTATCTGCGCCGCGGATACAGGACGAATCGAACAGAAAAGCATGCCCATCCCCAACAGAACGAGCAACCCTTGTCTCAGCCTTTGTTTCATCACGGTTAAGAACGCCAAAACGATCTCCTTATTTGCTTCTTTTTTTCAGTATAACGGACAGACAATTACCAATTTCTTAAAAAATACAGTACAAAATTATTTTATTGTTGTGTTTTAAATCAAAACGTATATTCTGTCGGTGTTGCATGTTATGTGTATCGGACGAGGCTCTCTCGGTCAAAAAAAGTTTTAACGAGCCAACATTTGATACCGCCGTTTTATCATAACGAAAAACAGGCTAATGCAACAAAAATTAGGCAAATTTTGCCGGACGGGTTTAAAGTTACAAAAGTTTGATACAACATAATGAAGAAGAAATAAACTTTTGTAAGACTGAAGAATTTTAATTTCGGGCGCAACCTCGACAGTGTTGCTCTGTTTTTTTGTTGGGGACGAATCGTCCCACATCTTCTTTTTTTTAATTCCCACCGGCTTGTTTTATTCGCGGAACGTTTTGTTCCTTCGCTTGGAGAATTATGATGACCAAAAGAATGTTGATTGACGATACCCAACCTGAAGAAACCAGAGTTGTGGTTGTAAACGGCAACAAGCTGGAAGATGTGGAATTTGAAACAACCCACCGCCGTCAGATTAAAGGAAACATTTATCTCGGAAAGGTTATGAGAGTTGAACCTTCCCTGCAGGCTTGTTTCGTTGATTATGGCGGAAACAAACACGGCTTTATGGCTTTTGGTGAAATTCATCCTGATTATTACAATGTTTCGGCTGAAGAACTGGCGGAAGTTGACAGAGAAGTCGATGAAATCATCGAAAACAAAAAACAAGCTCTGAAACAAAGAGAGCTGGAAAGAGAACGCATCCGTCAGGAAAAAGCCGCGGCCAGAGAAGCTGCGTTAAAAGCGAAAGCAGAGGCTGAAGCCGCCGCTTTGGCCGCAGCGCAAGCAGAAAACCAAGA
>CATGXW010000195.1 GCA_949542085.1 uncultured Alphaproteobacteria bacterium | reverse complement strand
CCAAAAGAAGCAGAATAAACCATACGGGATGTCTCAACGGCCAAAGCAAAAACATCATGAAGCGATGAAAAAGTTTGGCGAATCCTTTGCTGGGACCTAAATAATCATCATCTTTTTTTGTGTGTCTAAACATTAGCTGTTACTTCCATATTTTTGTTTTAATTCTTCCACTCTTTCCGGCGTAATGCGTTCAAACAGCAATTCTCCGACAGTAAACGGAGTACCAGCAACCACAGCCTGTAACTGCGATTTGACATCGAAGCCTTTTAAACCGGGCATATCAACCAATGATGTTCCCAATCTTTGCAACATGTTTTCCGCCGTTTGCGGCATAATCGGTGCCGACATAATTGCAAAGAGACGAATAAGGTTGATGCATGTTCGCAGAATACAAGCGGCACGTTCAGGGTCTGTTTTAATCACCGTCCATGGTTCTGCGGCGGTGATGTAGTTGTTTCCTTCAACCCAAATTGCGCGCAATTCATTCATCGCCTTACGGAACTCAAGTTCATCCATATACTTGATATAATCGTCAACATGTTTTTGCAAATTGGCGGCTAAATCATTTTCCATATCGGTCCATTCTCCACCGGCGGGAACGGTTTCACCGATTTTGGAAGCGGTCATTTTCAAAACACGGGAGACAAAGTTGCCCAAGACACCATTCAAATCCTTATTGATAACCGATGCAAACAAATCGAAACCAAATGATGTATCAGAACCTTCCGGTGCGTTGGACATCAACCAATAGCGCCAGTAGTCGGCAGGAAATTCCTTAACGGCATCTTCGGCAAAAATACCGCGCTTTTCAGATTTTGAGAATTTGCCGCCTTCATAAGTTAAATAGCTCATGCCTTTAAGATAATCAACCATTGTCCATGGTTCACCGGTTCCTAATAAAGTTGCCGGAAAAGAAATGGAGTGGAACGGCACGTTATCTTTCCCCATGAATTCGACATAGCGCACATCTTTAGCATCCAACCACCAATCTTTCCAATTGCGCTCAGACGGTTTTTCGGCTTCCCACTGTTTTGTAATACCGATATATCCAATCGGTGCGTCAAACCAAACGTAAAAAACTTTATCTTCAAATCCCGCTTTATTGACAGGGAACCCCCATTTCAAATCACGAGTGATGCAACGTTCCTGCAGGCCTTCCTTTAACCATTTTTGCGCAATGGAATATGCGATATCCGGCCAAAACGGTTCTTTGGTTTTAACCCAAGCCGCTAATTTTTGTTCCAGTTGCGGCAATTTTAAAAACAAGTGTTTGGTTTCACGGACTTCTAAGTTGGTGGAACCGGAAATCGTCGAACGCGGGTTAATCAAATCTGTCGGTTCCAAAACTTTTGTACAGTTTTCGCATTGGTCGCCCCTTGCCTTGTCATAACCGCAATGCGGGCATGTTCCGGTGACATATCTGTCCGGTAAGAAACGATTGTCATCAATTGAGAAAATCTGTTTAATCGTTTTTTCTTCGATAAAACCGTTTTTATCAAGTTGTTCAAAAATATGATATGTCATTTCCTGATTTTGGTCACTGCTGGTACGCCCGAAAAAATCAAATGACAAATTGAAATCTTTATAAGCCTGACGGTGGCGATTGTGATATTTGGTGCAATATTCCCCAATATCCATCCCTTCTTTTGCCGCTCCCACTTCAGAGGGGGTGCCGTGTTCGTCGGTTCCGCAAATATAAAGAACTTCATTGCCCAACATTCGATGAAACCGCGCATAAACATCGGACGGCAACAAACAACCGACCATGTGTCCCAAATGAGGAACGCCGTTGACATACGGCAATGCAGAGGTAATCAAAATCTTAGACATAAAGTATCTCCATTATTTATTATTCTTTTAACCGTGGAATTTTACTCGTTTTTTATAAATTCTCAAGCCTAAAGATACTTTTTTCTTCAGATTTATTTCTTGGGATGAGCTAAAAAGTCAGGCAATTGAGATAGTTTTGATGCGCCTGCCGCCCGAACGTGTCCGCCGCCGCCAAAGGTTGCGGCTATTTTTGAAACATCAACCCCGTCTTTTGCCGTGTAGAATGACAGATTCCAGCAGTTTTTCTTGTTCATAAAAAAGTTGCACATAAAATCATATTCATGAATATTGGGCAAAGAATCAAAAAACTCGGAATATCCTTGCGGCATGTTGGCGCAAATGCATTTATACCCCATATACTCGCTTTCAAACCCCATACTGCGGACAAGACGGGCATTGCGAACCTTTATCCAAGACAGAATGGCGCTTCCTTTGGCGACCATTTCGTCAATATTGATTTTTTCATTCAACAATCTGACCCAATTGTCATCTGTCGGACGATTGACACCTAACGATTGAAAAGCATACTCAAACGGGCGAACTCGCGCATCCCTTAAATCAAAAACATCACTCAGCCCCAAAAGTTTCACACCTTCCGGCAACGGCTTGTCTGGATAGAAATATTCCCAAGTCAGACAAATAGCAGCCGTACCGATACGACGCAAACCTTTTAACGGTTGACACGCTCCCTGCTCCAAACGGTCATTATATTCATTAATGACCGAAGCGTGATGGTCAATCCATGTAAAATCCTTGGTTTGATTGAGTTCAAACATAAAA
>CATGXW010000194.1 GCA_949542085.1 uncultured Alphaproteobacteria bacterium | reverse complement strand
CCCGTTTTTAATCGGGGTTTTTAAATTATCGTATGGTATAAAGGATTTTTCATTGAAGATTATCTATTGCGGCGATGTCGTCGGTCGTCCGGGACGAGACGCCATTTTGAACAATATTGCCAAACTTAAAGAAATGTATAACTATGACGCTTTCATCGTCAATGTTGACAATGCGGCGCATGGTTTTGGCGCAACCCCAGGAATTTGTCGTGATTTTTTGAATAACGGCGTAACCGCTTTGGTTTCCGGTGATCATGTATGGAATCAACGGGAAATTTTGCCGTTTCTGGACGAGTGCAAACAAATCGCCCGTCCCCTCAATCATCCGGATAGTCTGCCGGGTCAAGGCGCAAGAGAAATCACTCTTCCCAACGGTAAAAAGCTTTTGGTCGTTGAAGTGGTCGGCCGTTTGTTTATGGAAGCAGTTGATTGCCCGGTGCAAGCCATGGACAAGCTTCTCAAATTATACACATTGGGACGGAATATTGATGCTATTTTTGTGGATTTTCACGCGGAAGCCACTGCTGAAAAAATTTCGTTCGGGCACTATCTGGACGGCAAAGTTTCCGCCGTTATCGGTTCTCACACCCACGTTCCAACCTCTGACACGATGATTTTACCCCACGGCACGGCTTATCAGACCGATGCAGGAATGTGCGGCGATTACAGTGGCGTTATCGGCTTTGAAAAAGAAGAACCGGTCGCCCGCCTCGCCCGTAAATTTACGGGAAACCGCCTGTCTCCCTGCAAAGGACAAGGCACTTTATGGGGGACTTTCATAGAAACAGACGACACAACCGGCTTGGCCGTTAAAATCGAGCAGATAAAAATGTAAGAAGTCCCTCTCATTTTAGATTGCCCCAACATTGGACACATCAAAAAGAGAGGGATTCTTTATCAAATACTGCAACTGCTTCCGGAAAATGGGTTGGTTGAAGTACTTGTATCTTTAAACTTATATTCGCTATTTCCCGGAATTTTACATGTACCGCCAATTTGTACTTTGACATTAGCTTCATTTTTTATTAATCCCGGCCAAGAGGAAGAAGAAGTTATGGAAGATGTAGAAAAGGCACTTCCGTTATAGTTATTTATTTGTCCGGCATGAAACATCGTTTTGTTAACCTTTATCGTTCCGTAATTATGCACTCCGTTTTCTGCATAATATGTCGGAGTATATCCGCTTTGATTTACAACAAGTCCCGCATCATTAGATGAAGTAATATTGACCAGAGCGTTCTGATTTACAGTCATGCTAGCACCACTGAAAACATAAACTGTTCCATTAATTCTTGTTGAGGATCCTGTTTCAAAATTAAATTGAATTCCTTTCTTTCCTGAACCTGTGCCGAAAAGAACTCGGCAACCATAATCCGTTTTTATTGCACAGGTCGATGTTAATGTTGAGGTATTTTTTAGACTTATTGTTTGATTTGTTTTTAGATGTATAACACCCATTGTTGACTTAATTTCTGAATTATCAATAGTCATTGTTCCTGTTGTACTCGGCTGGATAGCCGCAAGGAATTGGCCGTCAGCATCAATAAGATTATTTGAATCTTTGGGAATATTAAAGAACAAATTGACATTATTCGCATTTACAAGCGCACGTGTCGGTTCTGATATTGTAAGAGACGGGGTTTCTATATTTTGACATAAATCATAGTTAAAATATTTAGGGCCAAAATAGCTGCTTGTTCCTGTATGAGCAATTTGAGGCGAACCAGAAGCCAGTACGGCAATATTACCCGTACCGATATAAGATTCTGTTCCAGTATAGATAGTATAACCTGGAAAATTTTCTTTAACCCAAGATGCGCAAGTTTTGACACATTTATAACAAGTCTTATTGCTTCCTATTGTTACCGGAACACTTTTTTCCTGACACGTCACGTCATCACTGCTTTGTGGCCCATCTACATAGGAAGCGTCCACAGATTGACATCCCGGAATTATACAGAAATAACAAGTTGTTTTACTGTCTGACGCAGTTGCAACCCCCTGAAGTCTTTCATAAGAATATTTACAAGTCAGCGAGCCTTCTGGAAATGTATTTGTCGGACAGGTTAATGTAACATCCTCACACTTATAGCAAGTTGTCCCAGCTTCGGTCGTTGTTGTTCCTACCTGCTTCTGCGTTGATGTACAAGTTGTCTTACTGTATCCGCTCGGGCAATCATCATTTTTAGCGGTACACTTACCACAAATTTTACCTCCGGATTTTCCATTGGAGGAATAAACGTATCTTTGCGTGTCAGAACACGTCGTAACACCTGCGGTATAACCTGCTGGACATGCTGTTACCGAACAAGTTGTCTGACCTGTTGTCCAACTCCAGCCATCAGCGGTTTTCGCACTTGTAATCTTATATTTGCTACTGTCTTGCGGGCATGCTTCACAGTTACAACCGCTAGGACATACCGTTAAACCGTAACCACCGCAATTGGCGACACAAGTATCGCCGCTCAACGTATACCCGCTCTTGCATGCACACTTATACTTTGTCGTACCGTTGTAAACACAAGATTCACAATCTGCATTCGCCAACACCGACGTTCGATTATAGGCACTGTCACACCCTGTCTGTTTGTACTTCCCCTCACACTCCGTACACGTAAATCCCGTCGGACAGTTTGATAGATTATATTCCGCCGGACAAGCGCATTGCGCATATTT
>CATGXW010000193.1 GCA_949542085.1 uncultured Alphaproteobacteria bacterium | reverse complement strand
CATAAAAAACAACCGACTTCATCCCGCCTATATTTTGACGGGAATCCGCGGCGTGGGCAAAACCACCACCGCCCGTTTGATTGCCAAAGCCTTGAACTGCACGGGAGAAGACGGCAACGGCGGACCGACAATCAATCCTTGCGGCGTGTGCGAAAACTGCAAGGCAATCGCTTCTTCCCGCCATATTGACATTTTGGAACTCGATGCGGCATCTCGCACCGGCGTTGACGACATCCGCGAGATTTTGGACGGCGTGCGCTATAAGCCGACTAATGCCAGATATAAAATTTATATCATCGACGAGGTTCACATGTTGTCGAAAAACGCGTTTAACGCTTTGCTCAAAACATTGGAAGAGCCGCCGTCACACGTTATTTTTATTTTTGCAACAACTGAAATCCGCAAAGTTCCGGTGACCGTTTTGTCCCGTTGCCAACGTTTTGATTTGCAACGCCTGACCGTTGAAACATTAACCAACCACTTTAGAAACATCATTCAAAAAGAGGGCTTGAAAGCCGAAGATGAGGCTTTGCACATCATCGCCAAAGCCGCCGACGGTTCCTGCCGAGACGGCTTGTCATTGCTTGACCAAGCTATTTCTTTGGGTTCCGGCGAAGTCAAAACCGATATCGTCAAAAACATGATTGGGTTGGCCGATCGCAACCAGACTTTTGTTTTGTTTGAAAACCTGCTGGCCGGCAATGTCGACCAAGTGGTTGCCAATCTTAATGACCAGTACAAAAACGGCGCGAATCCGACCACGCTCTTGCAGGATTTAATCAACATCACTCATTTGCTGGCGAAAGCGAAGATTGTTCCGACATCAATCGACACAGATGATTTGTCGGAAAGCGAAAAAGAATTCTGCAAAAAATTGGCGCCTAACGCGTCTATCGCCATTCTTTCCAAAATCTGGCAAATGATGATTAAGGGAATCGGCGAATTGGCGATTGCTCCGGTGCAGATTGACGCTCTGGAGATGATTTTAATCAGAGTTGCTTATTCCGCCAGCCTGCCAACGCCGTTTGAACTCTTAAACGACGTAAAAAAAAAAATCTAGCTTAGCGCCGCACTCGCTTCCCAAAGCGCCTATTCCGTCAGTTGCTTCCGGCGGTGTTTCCGCACAATCGACAGTTTCTGCCGACGATATGCGGGGTGTGGCGATGAACAAACCGGAAGATTTGATCGCTTATCTGGAACAAAACAAAAAAATGCTGATGGTTTATGCCCTGAAAAACGACGTTTCCATCAGTGAGTTTTCTTCCGGTCAGATAAAAATGACGACATCGGAAAAAGTCTCCAACGATTTTCTGTTGAACCTGCAACACGTTTTAACAGAAGCCACTGGTCAAAAATGGCAAATAGAGATTTTGCGCGGACCTTTGGGCGAAACGATTGCCGACAGGGAGCAAGCCGCTGACGCCGCAAACAAAAAGAACGTTTCCGATTTGCCGTTGGTTAAAGCAATTCTGGCGGAGTTTAAGGGAGCTAAAATAGAAACCCTTATCCGCAAAATTAACGAAGAAAACCAAGAAGATTTGGATAGTTTTGATGAACCTGAAACTTATTTTGATGAGGATTTATAAAGATGTTTAATATGCAAGGAATTATGAAACAAGCGCAAGAAATGCAGAAAAAAATGCAGGAAATGCAGGCTAAACTGGAACAAGAAGAGGTTGAAGGCACCAGCGGCGGCGGCATGATTAAATTGGTGTTGAACGGCAAATTTGAGATGAAATCCATCAAAATTGATCCGTCGTTGGTGGTTGCCGACGAGGCTGACATTTTGGAAGATTTGATTATGGCCGCCTATAACGACGCCAAAAGCAAAGTTGACGCAAAAATGCAATCCAGTATGGCAGATATGACCGGCGGCCTGAACCTCGGCGGCTTGAAACTTCCTTTTTAGGTTTGGCAAATGACCGGAAATGACATTGAAAAGTTGATAAAGCTGGTGAGCAAGTTGCCGTCTTTGGGAACTCGTTCGGCCAGAAGAATCGTCTTGCAACTGATTAAGAAAAAAGAGAGTCTGTTTTTGCCCTTGATTGAGGCAATGACAACAGTCTCCGAAAATATAAAAACCTGCGATATCTGCGGCAATTTTGACACCACGTCGCCCTGCTCCATTTGCGCCTCACAAACAAGAGAATCGCAGCTGTTGTGCGTGGTGCAGGACGTGGCTGATTTGTGGGCGATGGAACGGGTATCTTTCTTCAAGGGAAAATATCACGTTTTGGGCGGTATTTTATCGGCCTTAGACGGTGTTGTTCCCGAAGATTTGAACATTGAACAGCTGATGAAACGTATTCCCGAAGAAGGAATAAAAGAGGTTATTTTGGCATTGCCGGCAACGGTTGACGGACAAATTACCGCGCATTATCTGGTATCGCGACTGAAACAGTTTGATGACGTGAAAGTCACGACACTGGCACAAGGTATTCCGATGGGAGCAGAACTGGATTATATGGACGAAGGCACTATTCAGCTGGCGCTTAATTCAAGAAAACAGTTGTAATTGAAGCCCCGCGATTGCGGGGCTTTTTTTATAAGATATAACAATCTCCGCCCGCTTGTTTGGTCTTTTCCCTTTGTTCGGCGCGCAAAGCTTCCGCCACAAGAACTTCTTCACTGCGGTCAAGGTCGGTCAGTCCCTCTTTAAGAGTAAGATTAATATCTATCTTCAGTCCTAAAAAACGACAGATA
>CATGXW010000192.1 GCA_949542085.1 uncultured Alphaproteobacteria bacterium | reverse complement strand
GTTGAACAAGAAACATCAACCGAAGAAGAATCCGCTGATAAAAAACATCGGCAAAAAAAACGCCTGTTAAAGAAAAAACATCAGAAACAACAGGCAAAAACCAAAACAAAACCGGCCGAGAAAAAAGCTCAGGAAGAAACAGCTGAAGAACCGACTGAGGAAAAGACGGAAGAACCTTTAAAAGTTTTGGCAGAAGACGCCGGCACAGAAGAAAGCTCCATCAGTGAGGACATCGACGATAAAGCACCGTCCTTAACCGATGGCGAAGATGACATCGAAAATGACGACGATGACAACGAAACAGACTTCGAATTGCAGAGAAAACTTATCCGCGCCCGTAAACTATTTCACCGCAGTAAAATTCAGGATGTCATCAAAGAAGGACAGATTTTGCTGGTGCAGGTTGTCAAAGAAGAACGCGGCAACAAAGGCGCGGCTTTAACAACCTATTTGTCTTTGGCCGGACGTTATTGCGTTTTGATGCCGAACAGAATCAAAAGCGGTGGCGTTTCCCGCAAAATTACCAATGCCGCCGATCGCAACAGACTGAAGACAATTGTTAAAGATTTGCCGCTGTCTTCGGATATGTCTATTATCGTCCGAACGGCTGGTGAAGAAAAAACAAAGGCTGATACTACTTGATCAGAGCGTGGAATCAAATTCGCTTAGATTCATTAAAAACGAAAGCTCCGACACTTATCCATGAAGAAGGCAATCTGATTAAACGGGCTCTTCGTGATATCTACACAAAGGACACATCCGAAATTATCGTTGCCGGAGAAGAAGGCTATAAACTGGCCAAAGACTTCTTTAGAATTCTGTCGCCGCACAGCCTGAAGAAAATCAAGCATTATAAAAACACAGACATGCCGTTATTCCAACGGTTTCAGGTTGAAGGACAGCTTGATAAACTCCATGAAGCCAACGCTTATTTGGAATCCGGCGGCTACTTGGTTATTAACCCGACGGAAGCGCTTGTTTCCATCGACGTCAACTCGGGAAAAGCCACCAAAGAAAAAGATTTGGAAGAAACAGCTCTTAAAACCAATCTGGAAGCCTGTGATGAAATCGCCCGTCAGTTGCGCTTGCGTAATCTGGCCGGTCTGGTTGTGATCGACTTTATTGATATGGATGAGCCGGCTAACAACCACGCCATCGAAAAAAGAATGAAAGAAGCTCTGAAAAAAGACCGTTCACGGATTCAGGTCGGCAAGATGAGCATGTTCGGCTTATTGGAACTTTCCCGCCAGCGCATGCACTCTTCTTTCTTTGAAAGCAACTATCAGGTTTGCCCGCATTGCCAAGGAAAAGGAATGGTTCGCACGATTGAATCAAGCGCCGTGTTTGTTTTGAGAGGAATCGAAGAAGAGGGTATTCGCAACCGCTCATCAAAATTGAATGTCTTTGTTCCGTCTGATATTGCAATTTATTTGTTGAACCAAAAACGTCAGGCTCTTATGTCTCTGGAAACAAAATATAAAATGAATATTGTTATCAGTGCTGATAATAGTGTCCAGTGTGTTTCCGATTATCGTATTGAACGAACCAAAATCGTTAAACCGGCAGAAGAAGAAAAACCGGCTCCGGAAGTGAAAGCCGTTGAGCAGGAAGCCGCCGTCGTTGAGGAAACGCCGACACAAGAAACAGAAGAAAACGAAACAAAAGAAAACGGACGCCATTCCAATTACCGCCGTCGGGACAACCGCCCCCGCGGCAGAAATCACCGTCGCGATAAAAACAATTATCGTGACAACGCGGAACGTCAACCGAAAGAAAAACAAGAAGCCATTATCTTGTATAACAGCCATGAGGATATTACATCAAACGCAATGCCTCCTAAAGGTGAGGATGAACCAGCGAAGGAAAAATCAACATGGTGGAAAAAACTCATCAAGGGTTAATCTGTTTTCTTAATATTTTCCAAAGGCTATTCAGCGGTTTCACGCCGCTGTTAGCCTTTTTGGTTTGTACGCAAGCTTATGCGCAAAATATCAGCTTGGTTTCCGATGAAGAAACGGAACAGCTTTTGGGACAAATCACCGAACCGTTATTTAAAGCTGCCGGTGTTTCTTATGATCGTAACAACATTTATATCGTCAACGACAATTCATTAAACGCCTTTGTTACGGACGGAAACGCCCTGTTTGTGCATACCGGAACAATTGTCAACGCGGAATCTCCCAATGAATTGTCCGGCGTTATTGCCCACGAAACCGGCCATATTGCCGGTGGCCATATCTTACGCCAGAAATTAAAAAATAAAGAAATGCAAGATATTACACTTGCCTCTGCTTTGCTAGCCGGTGCCGCGGCGGCCGTTGGCGGACGCAGTGACGCGGCCGTGGCGGTGATGCTCGGATCACAGACATCCGCCCTCACCCATTATATGAAATATCGCACGAATGAAGAGCGGGCCGCGGATGAATCCGCCGTCAAATTTTTAGCGCAAACCCAGCAAAGCCCGCAAGGAATGCTAACGTTTATGAAACGTATCAATACTCAGCAAAATCTCAACGGTTTGGAAGAAACGCCCTATTTTCGCTCACATCCGGTGACCAGAGAGCGAATCAGTTTCTTTGAAAAGGTTGTTGAAGACACTCATGTTTCCGATAAAGACAAATTGCAAGACGCATTTGAGCGGGTTAAAGCCAAGCTTTACGCTTACCTTAACAGTCCGGAAGCAACGGCTCGCAAATATCCGGAAA
>CATGXW010000191.1 GCA_949542085.1 uncultured Alphaproteobacteria bacterium | reverse complement strand
GTAAGACCGCTATCGCCATTGACACGATTATTAACCAGAAGGGACAGGGAGTGAAGTGCATTTACGTGGCGATCGGACAGAAGGCCTCCACGGTTGCGTCTATCGTTAAGACCCTGGAGGAATTCGGAGCCCTTGCCTACACCACGATAGTTGCGGCTACGGCCAGCGAGCTTGCCCCGCTGCAGTACATAGCTCCCTATTCGGGCTGTGCGATCGGTGAGGAGTGGATGGAGAACGGGCAGGATGTGCTTGTGATCTATGATGACCTGAGCAAGCATGCTGCAGCTTACCGTACGCTCTCCCTGCTTCTGAAGAGACCGCCCGGACGTGAGGCTTATCCGGGTGACGTGTTCTATTTGCACTCTCGTTTGCTGGAACGCGCAGCTAAGATGAATGAAGCCGAAGGTTCCGGTTCTTTGACCGCATTGCCGGTTATTGAAACACAAGCAGGTGACGTTTCCGCCTATATTCCGACCAATGTGATTTCTATTACCGACGGACAGATTTTCTTGGAAACAAGTTTGTTCTATCAAGGTATTCGTCCGGCTGTTAACGTTGGTATTTCGGTTAGCCGTGTTGGTTCTGCCGCTCAAATTAAAGCGATGAAGCAAGTTGCCGGTACGATGAAACTGGATTTGGCGCAATATCGTGAAATGGCATCGTTTGCCCAGTTTGCGTCAGATTTGGATCAGTCAACCAAAAACTTGTTGGCTCGTGGTGCCCGTTTGACCGAAATGCTGAAACAGCCGCAGTATCATCCGATGGCTGTCGAAGAAGAAGTTGTGGCAATCTTTGCCGGTGTTAAAGGCTTTTTGGATAAGCTGGAGATTAGTCAGGTTCATGATTTTGAAGAAAAAGCGTTGAAAGCCATGAAGGCTAATCATCCTGAGTATCTGAAAGAAATTGTTGAGAAAAAAGCAATTTCGGCAGAGTTGGAAACAAAGTTGTTGGAATTCTACCAGAACTTTTTGCAGCAATATAACGATGTAGCAAAGGCGGCGTAGGTTTATTATGGCAGGCTTAAAAGAGTTAAGAACCCGAATCGAAAGCATCAAATCAACGCAGAAAATTACGTCTGCGATGAAGATGGTGGCAGCGGCTCGTTTGCGGCGGGCTCAAGGGTTGATTGCCAAGTCGGAGCCTTATAATCATGCACTGTGGAATTCGGCTGCTCGTGTTTTGGCTGATTTGCGGGAACAGGAACAAAAAGACAAAGTGTCTTATGTCTATCCCAAATTGATGCGCGGCACCGGTAGCGATAATGTTGTTGTATTGCTTGTCTTTACGTCGAATCGCGGTTTGTGCGGCAGCTATAATGCCAAAGTGGCGAAAGAAGCTGCCCGCCGTACCGCCGAATTGATTGAAGCAGGTAAAACGGTTCGTTTGATTTGTATCGGTAAAAAAGGCAAAGATATTCTTAAACGCAAGTATAGTGACTTGATTATCGACAGCTATGAAGATATGGCCAAAAAAGGAGCCCGTTATGACGAAGCTTCCGAGTTGGCGTATAAAATCATTGCAGCGTTTGACAATGGTGAATTGGATGTTTGCGAAATGGTTTATGCAAAGTTTCATTCCGCAATCAATGTTGAACCTGTTGTTCGTAAATTGCTTCCGGTTGATGTGGACAGCAATGTCTTTTTGTCTGAACACATGCCCGAGCGTTTGATTGACGGCGCTGCTTATGACTATGAACCGGAACGTTTGGTTTATCTGGCCGATTTGTTGCCTTTGATTGCCAAAGACGAGATGTTCCAAGCGCTTATTGAAAGTCAGGCTTCTGAGCAGGGGTCTCGTATGTCCTCAATGGATAATGCGACACGTAATGCCAAGGAAATGATTTCGAAGCTGACTTTGAAATATAACCGCATCCGCCAGACGGCGATTACCACAGAGTTGACGGAAATTATCGCCGGCGCTGAGGCTTTGTAAGAATTATTGTCAAAGACTTTTAATTGAGTTTTGTAGGAGAAGATTTTATGGCGAGTACGAAAGAAAAAACAACAAAAGCGGCACCGGCCAAGACCGCAAAAAAAGTGTCAGCTAAAGCGACGCTTGCCCGTGAGGTTAAAGAGATTAAGCAGATTAAAGCTGATAACGCCAAGGATGTTAAAAAGGTTAAAGCTGCTGAAAAGAAGTTGAAGAATACCGGTGCGCTCGGCCATATTTCTCAGGTTATGGGTGCCGTTGTTGACGTTAAATTTGACAATGTTGAGGAGTTGCCGGCTATTTTGACCGCTTTGGAATGTGATAACAACGGTCAACGTCTGGTTTTGGAAGTTGCTCAGCACTTAGGCGAGAATGTTGTTCGCACAATCGCTATGGATGCGACGGAAGGTTTGGTTCGCGGTTTGGAAGTTGTTAATACCAATAAACCGATTTCGGTTCCGGTCGGTCCTGAATTGTTGGGACGTATTGTTAACGTTATCGGTGAACCGGTGGATGGAAGAGGCGATATTCATTCTAAAATGGAATATCCGATTCACCGTCCGGCGCCTGCTTTTGTTGATCAGGCAACAGATACCGAGGTTTTGACAACCGGTATTAAGGTTATTGATTTGCTTGAACCATATGCCAAAGGCGGTAAAATCGGTTTGTTCGGTGGTGCCGGCGTGGGTAAAACCGTTTTGATTATGGAGTTGATTAACAATATTGCCAAAGGTCACGGCTGTTATTCCGTATTTGCCGGTGTGGGTGAACGTACCCGCG
>CATGXW010000190.1 GCA_949542085.1 uncultured Alphaproteobacteria bacterium | reverse complement strand
ACGGAACGGGTCATATCCGTCACTTCTTCCGGACGTTCGTCAATCAATAACACAATCAGGTAACATTCCGGATGATTGGTGGCAATGGCATGGGCGATGTTTTGCAACATAACCGTTTTACCGGTACGCGGCGGAGCCACAATCAAACCACGCTGACCTTTTCCTTGCGGAGAAATCAAATCAATCACACGGGTTGTGTAGTCTTTTTCACCATTGATAATGTCAAAATCCAGCTTTTGTGTCGGATACAAAGGAGTCAGATTGTCAAAATTGACACGCAATTTTGATTTCTCGGGATCTTCGTCGTTAATGCTGTTTACTTTCAGCAGGGCAAAGTAACGTTCATTATCCTTTGGCGCACGAATTTCACCTTCAACAGTGTCACCGGTACGCAAACCAAATTTTTTGACCTGAGCCGGTGAAACATAAATATCGTCAGGACCGGCCAGATAATTGGACTGGGCAGAACGCAGGAAACCAAAGCCATCTTGCATGACTTCGATTGTTCCTTCACCGTAAATGGTTTTATCTTCACTGGCTACTTTTTTGAGAATAGCAAACATGAGGTCCTGAACACGCATGGAAGACGCGTCTTCAATTCCAAGCTCTTCCGCCTGTTTCAACAGCTCGGTAGGAGACTTTTGTTTTAAATCTTTTAAATTCATGGAAACCTTGATTAATTTTGTTAAGGAGGGATTGAAGTTTTTATAGTATGATATTATCTGATTGTCAATGAAATAGATGTTTGGGCTTTTTGTCTGGTTTGAAAGTTATAAACAGCCCCGCAGGGCCAATTAAATATATTTAAAATGTTTTAGTTGTTTGTATATGCCTGTGATGTATGTGCATAAGTTTTTATGAATGGAGTTATGCAGATGTCAGGGGCTTGTGAATAATGTTTTGGACGAATCCTTTAACCAATTTTTAAATATTTCGCAGAATCAATCTCGGAATCCTGTAAACGTGATTTTTCACTTTATGTTGATAAAAAATGTTATGCACATGGGGAGGATAACAATCAGCCCTGTGTGTAAGTCTTTATATTAAATTTTACTTTGCGGTGATAAAAATGTATAACCTTGATAAAAGGCTTACTTATACACAGAATCAAGGGGATTTGTTGATAAGTGAGTCAAGTGTTTGAATCGAGGTCTTTAAATGAAACTCGTTGCTATTACCGGTTCTATCGGTTGCGGAAAAACGACAATCGCAAAGATTGTCAATAAGCTCGGATATCCTGTTTTTGACGTTGATGGTTGGGTACGACGCCTTTATTTTAACAAGGCTTTTATTAAAGCTGTGGCGGAGGCTTTTCCCGAGGTTAAAGACGGTGAGGGAATTAATAAACGCTTGCTGCGCAATATTGTTTTTTCTGATAACAACCAGTTGAAAAAGCTGGAAGCCATGATTCATCCGTTTTTGAAAGATTGTTTAAAAAGCAGTATTCGTAAACATGCCCGCAATTGCGGTATCTTTTTTATTGATGTGGCATTGTTGTTTGAGATGGGCTGGGATAAATATTGTGATTTTATTCTGGTTGCCGATGTGGATTACGAGGTTCAGAAAAAACGGGTGATGAAACGAGATAATGTGACCGCGGAAGATTTTGACAAGATTAATGATATTCAGATGAAAAACGAGCATAAAATACGTTTGGCAGATATTGTGGTCAGAACAGACAAGCCGCTTAATTTGTTAAAAGCGGAGATGATTGATATTATAAAAGGACTGGAGCAGGCTTATGAGTAGAGAGATTGTTTTTGATACGGAAACAACGGGCTTTGAATATGCTAAAGGAGAGCGTTTGGTGGAAATCGGAGCCGTTGAACTTATCAATCATGTGCCGACCGGTGTCACATATCATCAATATATTAATCCTGAAAAGGAAGTTCCTGAAGAAGCTTTCAAAGTTCATGGTTTGTCTTATGATTTTTTGAAAGATTATCCGACGTTTGATAAGGTTGCCGATGAGTGGCTTGCTTTTATCGGTGACGCGACTTTGGTCGCTCACAACGCTTCTTTTGATATTAATTTTATGAATTATGAATTGAAGCAGTTGGGAAAAGTTCAAATGGAGTGGAGCAGGGTTGTCGATACTCTTGAAATTGCCAGAGCTTTGTTTCCCGGTGCCCGTTGTAATTTGGACGCTCTTTGTAAAAGGTTTGAAATTGATAATACCAGCCGTACATTGCACGGCGCTTTGCTTGACGCCCAGTTGTTGGCCGAAGTTTATCTTGAATTGTTGGGCGGCAGAGAGCCAAGCTTGTTGCTGGATGGTGAAAAAAAGAAAAAAGCGAATTCAGATTTTGCTGAATCCGCTGTAAAAAATTATAGAGAGCCGAGACTTTTTCCTTTATCTGAAGAAGAATTGGCCGAACATAATGATTTCTTGGAAAAGAAAATCAAATCTGCTTTGTGGACGAGTTAGTTGTTTGTCGGAACAACAGCGTCATCGATTTCAATTGTTTCAGAATCCGGTGTTACGGTGTCGGTTTCTTGTTCAATAACAATAGCGCCGGTGTCGGGAGCTTGTTGCTGAGCGGCTGTCGGTGCAATATTTTGCGGTTGCGGATTGCTGACAATGTATCCTTGTTCAACAATAACAGCGTTGGCACTGTCCGGATTACCAACAACAGCCTGAGTTGATGTTTGGGCGTTTGCTCCGGCGTTGCAACCGACGAAAACAAATGTGGACAGAGATAATAAAGCG
>CATGXW010000189.1 GCA_949542085.1 uncultured Alphaproteobacteria bacterium | reverse complement strand
GGGCGCTGAGAGCTTCCGCTTTGCCGTGTCCGTAGCGGTGAGAACAGTCCGCCGGTTCAGATGAATAACGGATGGCCAAATAGGTTATGGAGGAGGCGAACAAGTCAGACAGGCTGTCGATTGTGGATGACAGAATCGACAGGGAGCCGGTTAACAAAACACCAATGCTTTTGATGACAATGAGAAAAACGGTCAGCGCCACACTAAGGACGGCGGCTCTTTTTTTCATCCGGTTTGTTTGTTCCGTTGTCAGTGACGGCATGGCTTATTTTCTCCCACGAAGCTGTTGAAATGCTATAATAAACATCTCCGGCAGAACGGCTGAAGGTCTTTAGTGCTTCATTATTGGGTTCTGTTGGAAATTTATATTCAACATAATAGTCATTGCCGTTTTTGTAAAATGTTAAATCAACGTTGTTATTGCCTTCGGTATTCAGTGTCAGAGTTTGGAGTTTTTGAGCCTTTTCGGGAAGTTGGGTAACAGCGGTGTTTAATTGTTGATTGAGGAGTTCCTTGGCAACATTAGCAATATAATCACTGTCGGTGTTGCCGTCAACGGATGCCAGACGTCCAAAACGGAGATTCCACAATGTGCCGTAGGTCCAGTCTTGAGGATTTAAGGACAAGTCGATTAAATCCATTGCGACCAGCCAAACTTGGAACTGGTTGTCAAATTTTAAGTAAGCTCCTTTGGAACCTCGGCCGAGGTCAATATCATATTTTCCGATCTCAAAGGCTTGAATGGTATTGCCTTGTTTGTCTTTTAAGTCAATTCTGGTTGTGGGAGAATCTTTGATTTCAATTGGTGACAGGCCGTATTTATTCAGGTTGGCCGCTTTATTTGATTTCTTTTCATAGAAATGAGCTTCAAGCAGCGCGCTTAAAAAACTGCGGATACGTTGCTGGTAAACCGGATGGTGCGGCCAATTTTCCAGTGTCCATGTTCCGTTTTCCTGTTTGAAATTTAATTTGGCCTGATTGCTTTGCAGTTCGATTTGCGTGATGTTGTTTATCTGCTGATGTAGCTGCGGGAAAACAGGTTTGTTTTCATACTCGGCAATAGCCTGTTGACGGGTATCATTGACGGCCCATATTCCGCAGATAAGGCAGAGGAGAGCCGTGCCGCCCAAGGACAGCAGTCGCTTGTTGTACGAAACTGTTCTTGGGGATGGGGATTTTTGTTTGCGTTTTTGTGAGAAAATGTAAACAAGCATTCCCAGTAAGATGAGGGTCGGAAAAGCATAGATATTGGCGAATTTTACCAGATTGTTGATATGGGTAATATCATTGTTAGCCGTTGTTCTGATGGTGTATAAATCTCGACGTTTTTGCTCGATTGTTTTGCGGATGTCGGCAATGACGGCGAGTTCGTCGGCGGTAAAGTTTTCTCGTTCTTCAAATGTTTTTTTACCCCAGATTTCTTGGAGACCTCGTTTGGTTTTTTCGATATCGTCAAAGATGTTCTTTTCCTGAATTTTGAACTGTTGCTGAGCTTGTTTGCGCATTTGCTCAATGTTATCAAAATTGCGGGGTTTATCCGATTTTCCGCGCAGTTCAATAAGTACCGGTTTATTGAGCAGGGTGTCCAAGGCATTCATGACAAAATTGGCATTATCCAGCAGGGGAATGGGATAGTTTTTCTCCAAAATTGTTTGGTGCGTTGTCCAGAAGTTGTCATACAGCAAATCACTGTCGCCAACGGCAATAACTTCGAACGGTTGTTGCCGGTTTTTGCTGATGATGCGGGCTGCGATATATTTGGGGTTGGCGTCTTTTTGAAATTTGCGCAGAATTTCCGCCGGATGTATTCTTTGATAAATGACATCTGAGGACAGTAAGGCGGAGTTGTCGCCGGCTTCAAGCAGCGGAATGAAATAGACGGGAGCCTCCGGTAACGGAGTGAAGACACTGGCACTGGTCAGCATCATTTTTTTGAGCATTTTGGTTTCTTTGAAGTCCGGATTGAAGCCTTTTCCCTGAATGAAGAACTGGATAACATCCTGTGTGAACATAGGGTTGCTTTTATAGTTAGTCGTGGCGTCAATGGTGGATGAATTTCCTAAGTCGGCAACGAGGGCTTCTTCGTGAAATTTGATGCCCCAGAGTTCAGGCAGTTTTCCGAAGTCGGACGCTTTATATTCTTCGGATACCGGTGAAAAAATTTGTGGCGCTTCGGCCGCGATATCAAAGAACGCAAGGATTTTTCCGCCGTTGTGCGTATAGAGGGTAATGGCGTCTTCCATTTCCGGAGTCATATTGCGCGGATGGGCGATGAGCAAGGCGTCTAAATTATGAAAGTTCAAATTTTCCGGTGTGATGATGCGCAGGTTATAAAATTTTTGCAAAAGAGTGATGATTTCCCATTGTTGGGTCGCCACGTTTTCGATTACATGATCAAACATCGGCAGAGACGTGATAATTCCCAATGTCGGTTTTTGGTGATTCAGGAGGTATAGGTTTTCGGTTATGTCTTGCTCAATGTAATCCTGTCGCTGTAGCGGAAAATAAGGGATGATGTTTTGTTTTTCCACTTCATCGGTGAGTGTCAGGCCAAAAAAAGCGTTGGTGTTGTTGCTGATAATCGGCAGAGGTTGGAGGCCGGCGGCCAAAGCTTTGTCTTCCGTATCACTGAAAGGTTCCGGATTATAAATCCGGTAATTGAAGTTTCCGTTTGAAAGGGCGGCATAGCGTTCCAGTAACAGGCGGACTTTGTCAAACATGAGC
>CATGXW010000188.1 GCA_949542085.1 uncultured Alphaproteobacteria bacterium | reverse complement strand
AAGCCGAACTTGTTGCCTCGATAAGAACCTAAGTTCGGATTGTTAATCAGCTCAATGTTGCGATATTTGATGGAGCTTTTTGAGGAATGGAATGCTTTGGGATAGGGTAACAATCCCAGAATGGACAAGGCTGTTAACGATTTTCCGGACCCTGATTCACCAACCAATCCCAGTATTTTCCCCCTGGGAATGTCAAAGGAAATATTTTTGACAACCTCTGTGCTTCCGTTTTCCGTATGAAAAGAGACGGATAAGTCCTTAACGCTCAAAATATTATCGGTCATTGGTTTTTCCTCGTATCAAATGCGTCACGAATTCCCTCACCGATAAAAATAAGCAAAGTCAGAATGCTGGCCAGAACAACAAATGCCGATATGCCAATCCAAGGAGCTTGAAGATTATCTTTTCCCTGACGGACCAAGTCTCCTAAAGACGGGTATTCCGGAGGTAATCCCAATCCCAAGAAATCCAGAGCGGTTAAAGCTACAATCGCTTCGGACATAATGAACGGGACAAATGTCATTGTGGCAACAACAGCATTGGGCAGGATGTGGCGAAAAATGATGCGGCTGTTGCTGACGCCTAAAGCCTTGGCGGCTTTTACAAATTCAAAGTTTTTGGTTCTTAGAAATTCGGCGCGGACAATTCCTGTCAGTTGCATCCAACCGAAACAAATCATAATAAGCAACAATCCCCAAAAGGATGGGATAAAAATACTGGCGATGATAATCAAAATGAATAATTGAGGGAGAGCTTCCCAGATTTCTAAAATGCGTTGCATGATTAAATCTGTTTTTCCGCCAAAGTATCCTTGAACGGCTCCGGCAATGATGCCGATAATTGATGATGTTACCGTTAATAAAAAGGCAAAGACGACAGACAGGCGGATACCATATATTATTCGTGACAGGATGTCCCTACCCTCATCATCCGTTCCCAGCCAATGTTTCTTGTCCGGCGCGGACGGTGTGGGGTGTTCAAGCGCATAGTCGATGCTGTTATATGAATATGGCAACAGAGGGAAAATCATATATCCGTGAGTATCAATATTTTGTTTGATAAAGCCGTCTTTATAATCTGTTTCGGTTGGAAAGTCGCCGCCAAACAGCTGTTCATTGTAACTGTTAAATATCGGAAAATAAAATTCTCCTTTATATTTAACAAGCAACGGTTTATCATTAGCCAAAATTTCCGCAAACAGGCTTATCATAAATATGACGCTGAATATTATTAGAGACACGACCGCGCGTTTATTTTTTTTGAATGCGTTAAGACGGCGGAAAATAATGGAATTAGGTTGTTTTGGCATTATTTAGCTTCCGGTTCTTTGGGCGCTTCAGTGTTTTCCTTTAAATCTATTACTTTAGTTTCAATGCTTATTTGAGGCTGGGGTTTTTCACCTTCGTTTTCTGTTTTTACTTCTGCTTCAGTTTCTCCGGTTGCTTCTGTTGCGTCTTCTGAGGCGGAGACTTCTTCAATCGTTTTTGTTTCAGCTTCGGATGGAAGCTCGTCGATCACCGGTGCAACTTTAGCTTCCGTCACTTCTTTTTCTTCCTCTTCAATTGGCGTTTCTGTTGCCGTATTTTGCACTTGTGGCAAAAGGTTTTTCAGATTGTTTTCGGCTCCGTTGGCGTCAGCCCAATTTTGGTACCATTGAATAAATCCGGACAACGACTGTTCTATCGTTGAAGAAGAGATTTGTTTGGCCAGAAGCGCTTGCGAGACTTCTTCCTTGGCTTTTTCATCAAGATTGAAGTTTTCCAACGGCGAACAAATCGGCGTATTGTTCAGGGTATTTTGCAAAAAGTTATTTATTGGGCAAACCGCATAATCTATTGTGGGTTTATCGCTTTGAGCCATATGGATTGCAAGCGTGAGTGTTTTGTTTTCAATATTCTGAGCGACATCCGTTGTCGGTGCCATAGGCAATAAACGTTGCGGTGTGTTTAAGCCTTGGACAATAATGGTGGTGTTCGACAGTTTATTGTTGTTGCTTAGTTTTTCTATGAAATTTTCTAATTGTCCATACAGACAGGCTACCTGTTCTGCATAGCTTTCTTTTTTGCGGGCAGCGTTAGTGCTATCGGCAGTAATCCATTGGGAAACCGGTTTCAGTTTGCACATGCTGTCATAAACATAGGCGTCTGCCGGCAATTCGATAATTGCAAAATAAGCGTTCTTTCCTTCATCTTTTTCGATGTCTCGAGCAATGATATCAAGACTTTTGAATGAATTGATGACAGAAAGCTGCATGCTTGAGAAGTTATCCTGAGGAAAGTCCTGTGATGACAGAACAATTTTCAGAACATCATTAACAATTCCAGTGTCTTCTATGAGGCCGGTACTTTCCACCCATTGATCAAACAGAAGAATCGTTTTTTGAGATGTTGTCAGTTGGGTACCGTCCATATTGAATGGGATATTTTTCTTTCGGACACATTTATTTGCCACTATTTCATTGTTAATATAGCAACTTTCCAATTTGTGAGTTTCATAAATGTGAATTTGATAATCTTCTTTTTTTAAGTTTCTGAACAGTTTGTTGCTTTTCAGGTATAACGTCGGAACGTGCAGATTGTCAAAATCCCAGTGACTGTGCAGAATGACATTTGATAACAGGAAGTTATCCATCTTTTCGTCGGACGGAGCTTGATTCAGCGATGTTACGGCATTTTCAAAAGGATTGTTGTTATTGCCGTAAGCGTTGGCGAAAAGCTTGAAATTGTTTTG
>CATGXW010000187.1 GCA_949542085.1 uncultured Alphaproteobacteria bacterium | reverse complement strand
GACCGGCCTTGAAAATTACCGTTATTTTGAAAAACTAACCCCGCTTGAGTAACGCCCATGAACGAAGTTGAAGTTTTAGACATCTCCCGTGACGCCATTTTTACATTGTTAAAAATCGTTACTCCCGTCCTGCTGGTAGCCTTGGCAATCGGTCTGCTTATCGGTATCTTTCAAGCCTTGACGCAAATTCAGGAAATGACACTGGCATTCGTCCCCAAAATCATCGGGGTTTTCATTACTTTGATTTTACTTTTTCCGTTCATGCTTAATCAAATGCGCTCTCTGGCGGAAGGCTTATTCGATAAAATTGCCGCGGGCGGATAAAAATGACAGAACTCCTAAACTTAAACCTATATACGTTTTTGATGGTTTTTCTGCGCATCGGCTCGGCATTAATGTTATTGCCGGGTTTCACGGCATCTTATGTCGGCACTCAGATTCGCCTGTCAATCGCTCTGGCTCTGACCATTATCCTGATACCCGTCGTCTCGAAATTTCTGCCCCAGGCACCGAACGGTTTTGACACCTTGTTACAATATATTCTGCAAGAAATAACCATTGGTGTTTTTTTGGCCATAATTATACAAACCATATTTTCATCCTTAAGTCTTGCCGGCAACATTGCCGGACAGGCCATTGGTTTTTCCAACGCCCAAAACTTCAACCCGGCCACCCAAAACCAATCAATTATCATTGAATCATTTTTAGGCGTAACGGCCTTGACGGTCATCTTTATGGCCAACCTGCACCATTTGATGCTAAACGCCGTCATTGACACTTATCACCTTTTTCCGGTCGGACAAACCTTACCTTGGGGAGACTTTGCCAACCAAATGAGCCAAACGGTTAACGGAGCATTTATTGCCGGCTTCAAACTCGGAGCACCGTTCATTGCTTTCAACATCGTCTTTTACACCGGAATGGGACTGGTTTCCCGCCTGATGCCGCAACTAAACATTTTCTTTTTATCTTTACCGCTGCAAATATATCTGGGCGCCGGCCTTCTTTTTATCACAATGCCGATAATGATTTTATGGTTCATGCGTTATTTTGATGACAGCATGCAGCTTTACTTGCACTAAGAAAGGAGGAACATGGTCGCACCCGAAGATGATGATGACGCCTCCAAAACAGAAGAGCCGTCCGAACGAAAAATAAGCAAAGCCAAAGAAGAAGGCGACGTAGCCGTATCGCAAGATGCCAAAAGTTTTATTATGCTTTTGGGGATGTTGTTTGTTGTCTGGCTTGTCATGCCGTTAATTTTCAAATGGTTTTACCTGATGTCGGTCCGCTATATCGAAAACGCCGGACAAATTCCTCTCGGAGATTACGAATTTGAAGTCCTGTTGCAACAAAGTAGCGTCGGCCTTTTAAAACTGTTGGCCATACCTTTTTCAGTCTTCATTGTCCTTGGCGTTTTTGCCAATATTGCCCAAACCGGTTTCATTTACGCCCCCAAAAAATTGGAACCCAATTGGAATAAACTGAATATTTTTGCAGCTCTTCCAAACTTCATCAACATGAAAAAAGTTGTCGAAAGTTTGAAAGGCATCCTAAAAATAACCGTCATCGCTTTTATTGCGATTCTCGTTGTCCGCCCCTACGTGGAAAAAGCCAATTTATTACCGGAAATGGAAACCATAACAATTTTAAGATTTATTCATAAAGTTGTGGTATTATTACTATTCACGGTGGTTATCGCCGTTCTGATCATCGCTTTGGGAGACTATGCGTACCAAAAGTACATCCACTTAAAAAAATTGCGGATGACCAAGCAAGAACTCAAAGATGAATTCAAACAGATGGAAGGTGACCCGATGGTCAAATCCCGCATCCGTCAGATCAGAATGGAACGAGCTCGCCACCGCATGATGGAAAACGTGCCAAATGCAGACGTGGTCATTGTCAACCCAACCCACTATGCTGTGGCTCTGGAATATAAAATGGAACAGATGGATGCTCCGAAAGTCACCGCGAAAGGTGTCGATAACGCCGCATTGCGCATCAAAGCTCTGGCAGAAGAAAATGATGTGCCGATTGTCGAAAACCCGCCGCTGGCTCGAGCCTTATTCGCATCAACAGAACTGGACCAAACTATTCCGGAAGAACATTTTAAAGCTGTCGCAGAGGTAATTGGATATGTTATGCAACTCAAAAACCAACAAACGCCCTGATAAGCTCTTACAATCGAAGCTGATTAAACTGGCTTTCTCACTGGTGCTTTTAAGTGTGACGGTCGTACTCTTTTTTGTGTATCCGGAATACTACCTGCAATTATTCGCCCTGACAATAATCATAACATCATATTGCCTGATGTCGGCAATCAAAACTCTGGATGCCGGAGAAGAAGCCATAACCTATGGCGGCTTTGCTCAAGAATTGCTCAAACACGATTTCCGAGCCCACAGAATTGAAAACGCCTTACAAGAAAGCGTTCTGCAAAACGAACCGGCCAAAGAATTGCTCAAACAAAACAATATTTTGCAGTTTTTGGAAAGACACCTTGCCGAAAACCTGCAAAACAAATCGGCCTTTTACCGCTTGCTCACCGCCGCTCAAAACCTGACTTCGGAAAAAGTTACTCTTTCGCTCAAGCTTCACAAAGAAAACGATAAAATCTTCAATGATATTGAATGGTTCGACGTTTCCGTCCGTCCCATTTATCTAAAACGCGCTGATATTTTCGAAAATAAATTTTCTATCAAAAAAATCAAACGGGACACTTATCTTTTCTGGACATT
>CATGXW010000186.1 GCA_949542085.1 uncultured Alphaproteobacteria bacterium | reverse complement strand
ACTTTAACGCCTTGAGCTGCGATTTCTGCCTGCATACCGTCCAAAATAGCAGAAGATACTAATTCGCAGTAGAATTGGATAGCGCGGATAGCATCATCATTGCCCGGAACCGGGAAATCAACTTCATTGGGGTTGGCATTGGTATCGCAGATACCGATAACCGGGATACCCAGTTTCTTGGCTTCTTTAATAGCCAAATCTTCTTTCGGTGTATCAATAACGAACAGCATATCCGGTTGGCCGCCCATATTCATGATGCCGCCCAGCTCCAGATTCAGTTTTTCCTGTTCTTTTTTGAGGTTCTGCATTTCTTTTTTGGTGTAACCTGTGTAATCGTTCTTTTCTTCCATTTCGTTCAATTTAACGAGACGGCTGATTGATTTGTGAACGGTTTTCCAGTTGGTCAACATACCACCCAACCAACGATGGTTGACGTAGTATTGACCACAACGCTCAGCGTTTTCTTTAACGATATCCTGAGCTTGTCTTTTTGTACCAACGAACAAAACTTTACCGCCGTTAGCAGCAATCTCACGAGTTGTAGCCAAAGCCGTGTACAACATCGGATAAGTTTTTTGAAGGTCGATAATGTGAATATTGTCTTTTTTGCCGTAAATGTACGGAGCCATTTTCGGATTCCAACGACGAGCGTGGTGACCGAAGTGAACGCCTGATTCAATCATTTGGCGCAGAGAAAATGTGGGAAGACCCATTTTATTTATCCTTTTCCGGTTAATCCTCCGCAGGCTCGTAGTCTAAAAAGACACCGGAGCGAGGATTAAAAGCAGCCCCAATAACCTGCGTGTGGTGTTAAAACCGCACCATGCGGTTCTTTCGGGAGTCTTTTTAGCGCTAATTTTATGATTTTGCAAGTGTTTTTTTGATAAAAATTAAATGCCGGAAGATGTTTTATCCCTCCGGCATTTAATGATTTTAATCGAGAATTCGGAACAGTATCCACAAAAAGAAACTAAGAGCTCCTCCGGCTAAATACGTTGATGTTATGTATGCCGAAAAAAGATCCTCATACTTGGTCAGAAAACCCGTTCTCCCCCTTGCTATACAGCCAACCAAAACGTAGTTAAAAAAGCAGATGACCAAAGGAGACCAATATACGGCACTCCGCATCCACATTAGAAGATACAAAACAATGGTAACATCAAAAAAAGTGACAAGGAAACCCAACCATTTTAACTTTTGCATATTTGCCACCCAATAGATTAAAGGAAAAGCAAACAAAGCAACAGAAAACGAGATGCTCCCAAAACCACCTTCCGAAATATCCCAAACCGCGGCACGAATGCAAGGAGGATAAAAATAATACAATCCCAACGATAGAACCGTCAGAACAAAAAACATAAAGGATGTTAAATTTTTTACACGTAATTTATTCATAACATAATGATTTTTAAGTAAGATAATTATGAGTCGAAAGATAAAATATTTTTTATAAAAAGCAACAAAAAAAGCACTCCGAAAAGTGCTTTTTTGCTGTTTTCACGTCACGATAAAGTTAACGACAAAAGACCAGAAATACCCCATTGCATAACACATTGTGCTGGACAATACGCTATCGAAGACACTAAACTTCGTCTCATCTTTTGCAAAACATTTGACAATCAAGGCATTCAGAACCAGAAAGAGAAGCGGACTCCAGTACACGGCGCTAAGCGTCCATTGCAAAAGCAGAAAGAGCAATATTGCGTCCAGAGGCACCAAAACAAGCGGCAAACGACCATCCTTTCCGACAATGACCAGATACAACCCCAGACTAAGGCCGTGAATACCCACCAGAGCACAAGCCAGTGTCTTGTCGCCATGAACAGCGTTGAACCACCACGTAAATCCCAACACCAGCAGCATGAGGAAAGCGGCATAAAGAACGCTGAGCACATTGATTTTTGTTTCTTTTTTCATAACACAATGATATTTAAGTAAGACAATTTATAGGGTGTAATTTATTGTATTTTGTACAAAAAAGCAATAAAAAAAGCACTCCGAAGAGTGCTTTTTGCTACTGGAAAAGTTCCATCCCCACTATGAAGGCAACCAAAAAATAAAAAAGATACCCCGTAAAATAGCTCACAATATTGATAACAACACTATCGGAGACACCGAATTTCCAGTCGTTTACAAAACATTTAACCAACAGAGCGTTCACAGCCGTTACAACAACGGGACTCCAATACCCCGCGTCACGTGTTGCCTGCAACAGCAGGAAAAGCACGCCGGCATCCACAGGAAGCAACCACATTCCAACAGTCTTGTGATAAGGTCCGGAAAGAAGGAGATAGCCCACCAAACCAAAAGACTGAATCGTGAACAGAGCCAGATAAAGAGCCTCATCTCCCTGACACCACCAGGCATACCCCATCGCCAACAAGACAAGGAAAGCGACATAAAAGACGCCCAGCATCATTGTTTTTGTTTCTTTTTTCATAACATAATGATTTTTAAGTAAGACAATATTTATGCTCACAATTTAAGTTGTTTTATAAAAAAATGCAACAAAAAACTCTTCTCATGGATTTGCCAAACAAATAATTTGTTTATTTTTGGCGCTTAAAGCTTGCAAAAGCGGCGGAAAACCTGTATGTTGACGCTAAATTGCAGTCATTTGGGGAATAATATGTCCGATTTATTTGAATCATCAGAAAACACTAAAGCCAGCAACGATTACGGCGCTTCCAGCATTGAAGTTTTGGAAGGTCTGGAACCGGTTCGGCATCGTCCGGGAATGTATA
>CATGXW010000185.1 GCA_949542085.1 uncultured Alphaproteobacteria bacterium | reverse complement strand
TTGGTGGGGCCGGATTTTCCGCTTGGCTTTTTCCTAAGCGAAAAGCAATATGCTGGAAAAATGCCTCCTTCGGTCAACTGGCCATGGAAAAAGTGGGTGCTAACCGTTTCTCGGCTTGACAATTTCATCGTATCTGCTGATTTAAATGGTGTTAAGCTGTTTGAAATAGCGGAGGAGAACTATCCTGAAGACTTAAAAGCCGTTATCAAACGGCATCAGGAGCTCAAAAAAGAGGCAGAAGAATGGCTAAATGCCCGACAAGAGGAGCTAAAGCAGAAGATAGAGGCATATCTGTTAACCTTTCCGGTTAATCGTTGCCTTGAAGAAGAAGTTTCTGTTCTGCCGCTGTGTCTGCGGGCATACTTGAAACTTCATTTGTTCTGTGGCAAGAGAACGGATGACCGGATGCAGCGTTTGAGCCTGATGTTTGCGCTTTTGAAAATCGTCAATCAGTGGTGCAATCGCTATATGCGAAAAGATGTGCTTTTCGGCTCGATTCAAGCCGCCTTTCGTTTTAGCCTCCCGCCTTTTAGTTTTTACGATGACATCGAGTTTTTTAAAGCTCATGCATCAAAAGAACATCTGGGAGTGTTCAATGACTATGATGAAGTAAAAGAACTTATCGAAAATCAGCTTCCGCCGACTGAAGATAAAAAGCTTCGGAATTACCTAATCAGGCTTGTGCAGGAAATCGCCAGCGAGTATTCGTGGGATTATAGTCATTTGGATTGCAGTTACCGGACAGATGCTTGGGGAAAACGGATATGTTCAGATGAGGAAGATTACAGAAGCGTGTGTTGGGAAATGAAAATGCCCGTGCACACCAATCTCATTCTTCCGGAAATCTTCAGCAAAGAAAGACGGAATAATTTTTTCAATGCGTATGCTCTGTAAAAAAAGCGCTCCTTTGGGGCGCTTTTTTGTTGAATTTTGTTTTTGAGAACATACATAAAAACCAAATTTCAAAGAGAGGAAGGCAATGAAAAAAGGATGTCTTGTTTTATTGGCAATGGCTTTGTCAGCGTGCGTATCGGACGCCTATCTGACGCATAGCAGCGAATACTTGTGCGGCACTCAGCTGGTATCTGTGGGATATATCAGTGATGGCGGCATAGTTGTCGATGTCAACGGCAATCAGATGTATTTGAATAAATGCTTGGGCGGATGCGGAAACAGTTATCAGGATATAACCGGAAACACGCAGTTTTGGAAAAAGGGAAATAAGGCTTACCTTAAAGTTGGAACGTTAACCTATCCGACATGCAGTAACTTATTTTAATAAAATCTTGCGCCGAGTAGAAAAGTAAAATATATTGAAAACGTATTCTTAATCATTAATACAATTAGTGTGTGTTCCCGATTTATTAACTTAAAAAGAATTACTATGTTTTACAACGGCGATACTGAAGGCTGAAAATGCGTTTTCAAACGCGAAGTGTTTAACCCTTAATACCGAAAAGTTATGACTAACATTAGCGAAGGTTGAAAAACCAAGAACCGACAAAAGATGAAGTGAAAAAAACTCGGCGTTATCGTCCCTTTTTTAGAAAAGAGCATGGAAAACAATCCCTGCTCTTTTTTTGTGAATAGAGCGAACCTTGGTTTGAATGCTGCCCGCAACAAAAAACTCCCAAAGAGGGAGGCTTTATGGCGCGCTGTCAAGACTGGCTTCGCTCGCAAGCGTTTTCAGCCGGCCTCAATTTCTTCGCAGCGCTCACCGACATACTTCCGTCTGTCTGAAATTTCGTCCCGAACTTATTTCTGTAAGTTCAAATCCGCCAAAAACAACCCATAACAAAACCCCGCTTTTGTTAAGCGGGGTTTTGTTATGGCGCGCCCGGCAGGATTCGAACTTACAACCTTCTGATCCGTAGTCAGATGCTCTATCCAATTGAGCTACGGGCGCATCGTTTTGACAACAGAAACTTTATTACAGCTTTTTAATTTTATTTGCAAGCAAAATTTTCAAATAATTTAAAAGAATTTTAATTTATTCTGTTTATTGTGTTTACAAGCAAAAATTTTTACTTCCAAATATTAACTTTATCGTTTGTTTTTTTGCAAAAATTTCTTTACAAAAGACGGTAATGGTGTAAAAAACAAAATGTACGTAGTTTTTTTATAAGGTGCTTTATTCAATGACAAATTTGCAATTAAAATGTCTTTGTCTGCGGTTACAATGCTTCTGGTCAGCGGATGCTCATATTCTTCTGATGCATTGTTCCCCTCTCTGTTTGGTTCGGACACTCAGGAAGAGATCGCTGCTAACGGTGGTTTGCCGGATGAAACAATGCCTGTCGGTTCCAGCAATTTTGAACCGTTGGAGATTGCCGAAGGTAGTAATACCGGTACTTTTGTCGGACAAAAGGTTGCAACTTTCCGCAGTGAATTGGCTCAATTGCAAAATTCTATTCGCGCCAACAATGCCCAACTGCAACAAATTCGCGGTTCTGTTGTGAATAATGCTCTTCAATATCACAAAGTTATCGGTATGATTGAGGCCAAGCTTCAGGTTGGTACAACGCCGGGCAACCCGCAAATGTATGCGATGTTGCAGAGCGCGCAGAACAATATTCAAACCATGAACAGCAACTCCAATGCCTTGAGCCAGCTGTCCAGCAAAGTTTCGTCTGATGCCGCCAATGCAAATTACCTCGTCGATTCTATTCGTGCCGCTTACAGTATTTCTGGTGCGGTTGATGAGGATCACCGTCAATTGCGTATTTTGGAAAATGAAGCAACACAAACA
>CATGXW010000184.1 GCA_949542085.1 uncultured Alphaproteobacteria bacterium | reverse complement strand
CATGACAATTTGCAACAGCGTGGTGTGGCGGAAGATGTTTCTGAAAATATTCTTTCTTCGGCAAAGGCAACGTTAACAAATCCGATGCTGACAGTGGAACGGATGCCCCGATTTTTTGATTCATTTGCTTTTATTAATTGTTCTGATGTGATGCTGAGTGAAAATAAAGAATATAAAGGGGTGCGTGAAAGTCTGTTAAATTTCAGCGGTTTTGGTGATGAACAATTGTTTCATTATAATATGAATTCAAATTTGTGGCGCTATCCCGAAAAGCCGGATATGAAGTATTTTCGGATGAAAGGTGCTAGACAATTAAATGTGTTGATGGTCAGCGCTCTAGACACTCCGTCACGAGAGATGATTGACGGGCATATTCGTCAGCATTTAGGCGTGAGTCAAGAACAGCGCATGTCGCCCGATATGAGAATGGATTATTTGCAACTGCAAAGTCGGTATGCCGGTGGTCATGAATTGAGGTGTATTATCAGTCCTTTAAATTTGAAAGAGTCCTCTCAGGCGCAAAAAATTCAGCAGCTCTATCTGGCTTTGACCAGTGAGCAATTGAAAAAAGTTACGGAAGCGCAAACAGGATTTAATATGAAAATGAGGGCTGTTATTGCTAAGAAAAAGGCTTTGGGCGGCTGAGTTTTATTTTTAGCTTTTTAAATAAATCTGTTCCAGTTCTTTAATTTTATCACGGTAAATCATTGCCGTTTCAAATTCGAGGTTGGTGGCAGCTTCTTTCATCAGTTTTCTGTAATCGCGCAATTTTTTATCAATATCTTTGAGTTGTTCCGCTTCTTGCGGTTTGCTGTCGACATAGTCGCCGGCGGTCATTTCGCTGAGAGTGTCAGAGATTTTTTTCTTAATTGTTTTTGGGGTTATACCATGAGCTAAATTGTAATCGAGCTGTTTTTTACGGCGACGATTGGTTTCGGTCACGGCGGCATTGATGGAATCCGTCATTTTGTCGGCATATAAAATGACACGCCCTTCCGCATTGCGGGCGGCTCTTCCGATGGTTTGAATCAGTGAACGTTCAGAACGCAGGAAACCTTCTTTATCGGCGTCAAGAATTGCCACAAGTGAGCATTCCGGAATATCCAGCCCCTCACGTAAAAGGTTGATGCCAACCAGAACGTCAAAAACGCCTAAGCGTAAGTCTCGGATAATTTCAATGCGCTCCAAAGTGTCGATATCGGAGTGGAGGTAGCGCACCTTGACGCCATTGTCGTTAAGGTATTCCGTTAAATCTTCCGCCATTTTTTTTGTTAGTGTCGTGACGAGAACCCGTTCGCCTTTGGCGGCTGTTTTTCGGCACTCTTCCATCAGGTCGTCGATCTGATTTTCGACCGGACGAATCAGACACAGCGGATCGGTCAGGCCGGTCGGGCGAATGACTTGTTCGGCAAAAGCACCTTTACTTTGTTCCAGTTCCCAGCTTCCGGGGGTTGCGGAAACAAAAATGGTTTGTCCGCGCATTTGATTCCATTCTTCAAATTTAAGAGGGCGGTTATCAACGCATGACGGGAGGCGAAAACCAAAGTCGGCCAAAGTGCTTTTACGGTTGAAGTCACCGCGGAACATGCCGCCGATTTGGGGAACGGAAACATGGCTCTCATCGATGAATACCAAGGCGTTGGGAGGAAGATATTCAAAAAGGGTGGGGGGAGGATCTCCGGCTTTGCGTCCGGTCAGGTAACGCGAGTAGTTTTCAATTCCTTTGCAATGGCCGGTTGCTTCCAACATTTCCAAATCAAAATGTGTTCGTTGCTCAATTCTCTGAGCTTCCAGAAGTTTGTTTTGGGATTTGAATATCTCTATTTGTTCACGCAATTCTTTTTTGATGTTGGTAATTGCCTGAGAAATTGCCGGACGGGGGGTGACATAGTGATTGGCCGGATAGATGGTGATTTGTTTTAAATCGGCCGTGCGTTTTCCCGTCAGAGAGTCAAATTCGCATATTTTTTCGATTTCATCGCCAAAAAAAGATAAGCGCCAACCTCTGTCTTCATAGTGCGCAGGAAAAATATCTACGGTGTCTCCCTGAACACGAAAAGTTGAGCGGACGAAGTTTTGTTGGTTGCGTTCATATTGCAATTCTGCCAATTGGCGATATAAATCTTTGGGGCTTATTTCTTGTCCGACTTTTAGAGGGATTGTCATCGCCGAGTAGGATTCAACGTCTCCCAAGCCATAGATGCATGAAACGGAGGCGATGATGATGACATCTTTGTTTTCCAAAATATTACGTGTGGCGGCGTTTCTCATTCGGTCGATTTGCTCGTTTTGGGCCGAATCTTTTTCAATATAGGTATCGGTTTTGGGAACATAGGCTTCCGGTTGGTAATAATCATAATAGGAAACGAAATATTCAACGTGGTTATGCGGAAAAAATTCTTTCATTTCCGAATATAACTGAGCGGCCAAAATTTTGTTTGGGGCCATAATCAGCGCCGGTCGTCCGGTTTGTTCTATGATTTTTGCCATGGTATATGTTTTTCCGCTTCCGGTAACTCCGAGCAGAACTTGGTTTTTGGCTCCGTTGTTAATTCCGTCACAGAGTTCTTTTATCGCTTGGGGCTGATCTCCGGCTGGTTCAAACGGACTTTCAATTTTGAATGGCGATGACATTATTTAAAATCTGAATTCTTTAACACATCATTATAGGCTTTGGCAAAATTGCTGAATGCCTGAACATCATTTACTATATTATTTACTTTTCGAATGTCAACTTTATCAGTTTCAAGGAATTC
>CATGXW010000183.1 GCA_949542085.1 uncultured Alphaproteobacteria bacterium | reverse complement strand
AGGCAGTCGAAACAACCGTCCATCAACGGTTTGTCTTTGTTTATCTCTTCCCAAAAGTTTGCGCATCCGCTTAAGAACAGCATTGCAGCGAAAGGCAGCAAAAATAGTGTTTTTTTCATTTTCAGGGCCTGAATTTTTGTTAACATGGGCTTATCCTAGCGGAAAAATGTTAATTTTGTATAAATTTCAACGTTTAAAAAGCTTGCAATTTTGAAAGATTGTGGTATGTTGCGCTTCGTCCCTTGCTGTCTGTCAAGGCAGCTATACAAGAACCGGTCGTTTTTCGACCATTTGTTGAGAATCCATAAGGAGATTTTTTTATGAACAAATATGAAAGCGTGCTGATTGCACGTCAGGATTTGGGCTCTTCTCAGGTTAACAGCCTGGTTTCTGATATGAGCAAAGTTATTGCCGATCAGGGCGGTGAAGTTGTCCGCGTTGATAACTGGGGTTTGAAAAACCTTGCTTATCGCATTAAGAAGAATCGTAAAGGCTATTATGTTCTGTTGAACATCGCAGCTCCGGCTACAGCTATTGCTGAATATGAAAGATTGCTGCGTGTGAATGAAGACGTTATCCGCTATATGACTGTCCGTGTTGATGATTTTTCAGCTGAAGCTGCAAACTCTGACAGTTCTGAAGCTGCCGTTGAAGAATAGGAGAACAGAAAATGGCTAAACAAGTATTCTTTAGAAGAAAAAAAAGCTGTCCGTTTTCCGGTGAAGACGGATTGAAAATCGACTACAAGGATGTTAAATTGCTTTCTCGTTACATTTCTGAAAAAGGCAAAATCATCCCAAGCCGTATCACTTCAGTTTCCGCAAAAAAACAGAGAGAATTGGCTCGCGCTATTAAACGTGCCCGTTACCTCGGTTTATTGCCGTATGTTGCAATGTAAGCAGAGGAGAAAAGAAAATGGAAGTTATTCTGCTTGAACATGTAGACAAACTGGGCAAAATGGGTGAAAAAGTAAACGTTAAGAACGGTTATGCCCGTAACTATTTGTTGCCCTCTAAAAAAGCTTTGCGCGCAACAGAAGCCAACTTGGCTGTTTATGAAGCTCAAAAGGCTGAATTGGAAGCTCACAACAAAAAATTGTTTGATGACGCTTCTAAACTGGCTGAATCTTTGAAAGGTTTTGCTGCCGTATTGGTTCGCCAAGCTGCTGAAACTGGTCAATTGTACGGTTCTGTTACCATTCGTGACATCGCCGCTGCTATCAAAGAAGCCGGTTTTGACGTTGAACGTCGTCAGGTTTATCTGGAAAACAGCATTAAAGACTTGGGTGTTTATCAAGTTAAATTGAACTTGCATCCTGAAGTTTCTCAGACAATTCTGGTCAATGTTGCCAGAACTGAAGATGATGCTAAAAAGCAAGCCAAGGCTTTTTCTGCCGAAGCTGCCGAATAGGTTTTCAGCTGACTGAAAAAAGAAACGCTCCGTAAGGGGCGTTTTTTTGTTGAGGGATTAAAATAATCATAATTTGTTAAAGGTTGTGTGTTACCAATACCTTATTAATAAATAAGATAAGGCGCGTGATGTTACAAAATTGGTGGCAGGCAACAAAAGTTTATTTTGACAAACGAATGATGGCAATGATGCTGCTCGGTTTTTCGAGCGGGTTTCCGTTGCTGTTGGTTTTCGGAACATTGAATTTGTGGCTTAAGGATTCCGGTGTGCCGTTAACAATGATTGGCCTGTTTTCTTTAGCCAAAACCCCGTATAGTTTGAAATGGTTGTGGTCACCGATTGTTGATCGGGTGAATTTGCCGTTTTTTAAGAGGTTCGGACGGCGGCGCGGTTGGGCTTTGTTTACTCAGATATGGTTGATGCTGGCTATTTGGGGAATGGCTTTGACTAATCCGGCTCAGTCGGTTATGGCAATGGCGGTGTGGGCGTTTATTATGACGTTTGCTTCGGCTTCGCAAGATATTGTTTTGGATGCTTATCGGATTGAGAGTTTTTCCAATCGTGAACAAGGGGCCGGTGTAGCCGTTTTTGTGCTGGGTTATCGAATCGGAACATTGTTTTCCGGTGCCGGCGCGCTTTTTATGGCTTCGGTAATGAGTTGGGAAGATGTTTATAAGATTATGTCGGCTGGCGCGATTGTCGGGATGATTACAATTTTATGTTCCAAAGAGCCTGAGAAAGAACGGCACTACAGAGAAAAGAAAGTTCGCGGAACGTGGTCTCAGAGGGTTTCGCAGTTTATGGAAAAGGCGGTGCACGCGCCGTTGGCGGATTTTATCAAGCGCCCAAATTGGTTATGGGTTTTGCTGTTTATTTTTTGCTATCGGATGAGTGATGCCTATATCGGACCGATGGCATATCCTTTTTATGATGATTTGGGTTTTACCAAAAAAGAAATTGCCGCCGTGGTTAAAGTTTTTGGCGTTATTGCGACAATTGTCGGAACATTGCTCGGCGGGATAGTCGTTAACCGGCTCGGAATTGTGAAGGCTCTGTTTATCTGCGGTGTTTTGCAAGGAGTGTCAAACCTTGTGTTTGTTGTTCAGGCTTATGCCGGACACAATGTCGGGGTCTTTATGGTGACGATTTCAATTGATAATATTGCCGGAGGAATGGGAACGGCCGCTTTTGTCGCCTATATTTCTTCTTTATGCAATGTCGCTTATACGGCAACACAGTATGCTCTTTTGTCATCGTTAATGAGCTTGGCGAGAGATGTTTTTGCCGCCAGCTCGGGTTTTTTGGCGGAGAGTGTTTCGTGGCCGATGTTTTTTATTTTGACCACGTTTA
>CATGXW010000182.1 GCA_949542085.1 uncultured Alphaproteobacteria bacterium | reverse complement strand
CGCCCCCTCGACGGTTTTCAAGACCGCTGCATTAAACCACTCTGCCACCTCTCCAGCGGCTGTGCCTTAAAACACCACTTTATTTATATGAAAGAAATCAATTCGTCAAGTCCTATTTCAAAATTTTTATTCATTTATTTACTATTATTCTCATAAAATAACTTCAAATAACGATTCTTAAGGGTGTTGAACATGAATTTACGACTGATAGGCCTGATGGCTGCGACTGCTTTTGCATTTTGCGGATGCGCATCAACACAGGCTAATGTAACATCTGCGGCACCTAAAGAATATTTGTCTTGGCTTGAGGAATTAAAGCAGGATATGCTCAACAGAGGTATTTCTCAAGAGACAATTAGCACCGTCTATGTTCAAGACTTCTATCAACCGGATTCTGATGTTGTTAAACAAGACCGTAAACAGCCCGAATTTACACTGACCTCGACAGATTATCTCAACCGCTTGGTTAACCAAAAACGCGTTGAAAACGGTCGGCGGAAATATAAAGAATTGAAGTCCACACTTCAGCCTGTTGAAGACAAATACGGCGTTCCTGCACCATACATTTTGGCTTTCTGGGGTTTAGAAACCAACTACGGAGCAGGATTCGGCAATTATAACACCATTGCGGCGCTGACGGCGTTAAGCTATGACAAGCGGCGTCCTCAGTTCTTTCGTAATGAATTGTATCAGGCTCTGAAAATCATTGACACTTGGAAAATTGACTATACCAAAATGCAAGGTTCATGGGCCGGAGCTATGGGGCATTTCCAGTTTATGCCCTCGACATTTAACGCCTATGCGGTTGACTTCAATCAAGACGGACAAATCGATATTTGGCGGAGTTTTGAAGACGCGTCAGCCTCTGCGGCCAACTATCTGTCTTCCATCGGATGGAATAAAGACGTGCCTTGGGGGATGGAGGTGTCGTTACCTTGGAATTTTGACTTTTCTCAAGCCGGTCGCACCAATAAAAAGACAGTGGCTGAGTGGCAAAAACAAGGCGTAAAGGCTCGCTCCGGTAAAAAAATCAGCGTAAAGGGCACCGAAAAAGCCGCAATTGTTTTGCCAGAGGGGAACAAAGGTCGCGCTTATATGGTCTTTAGTAATTTTGACAAGATTATGAACTGGAATCGCTCGGAAAACTATGCTCTGGCTGTTGGAACTTTGGCTGATTATATCGGAAGCGATAAACGGTGGACTGCTCAAAAAGACAGCTCCGCATTGCGTTTGCGGACAGATGATGTCATTACCGTTCAGTCATTTATCAACAAATTAGGCTGGGGCAAACTTGATGAGGACGGGCAATTGGGTAGCAAAACCAGAGATGCCGTAAAAAAAGTGCAAAAAGAAGCGTTATTACCTCAGGATGGTTATCCCGATGGCAAACTTTTAGAAAAAATCCGCAATTATAATCCTGAAATCGGTTTTGCCGTTCCTGTTCCCGAAAGAAAATTACACAACGCCAATTAATCGCTTTACGAACCCTGAAAAACAAGTTAAATTAGTCGCAAAATAAATTTTTGAGACGGAAGTTTAATGACTGGTACGATTAAAAATTGGCGCAACGGATTAGTTTTGGCCGCTTTTGCTTTATTAACAGCCTGCACATACGGTAAGGTCGACTTGGGTGACGGAAAATATTCTCAAGCGGCGGCCATTAAAGGGCAGGGCGGATTTTACAAAGTCGGAAAGCCTTATAAAATCATGGGACAATGGTACTATCCCAAAGAAGATTACAGTTATTCAGAAGTAGGAACAGCTTCTTGGTATGGCGAAGATTTTCACGCAAAAAAAACGGCCAATGGTGAAAATTATGATATGAACACGCTGACAGCCGCTCATCGCACATTGCCGTTGCCGTCCATAGTCAAAGTGACCAATCTGGAAAATGGCCGTTCTTTGGTTTTGCGGATTAATGATCGTGGTCCGTATGCCAAGAATCGCATTATTGATATTTCCAAACGCGGGGCTCAGTTGCTGGGCTTCCAAACCAAAGGAACCGCAAAAGTCCGTGTTGAAATTCTGGAAAAGGAAAGTAAAGAGTTGAAAGCCGCTTTGCTGGGTGAAAAAATGCCGACAACTACCGTGGCGTCAACACCGATAAAAGCGCAAATGACAGCCGCCGGCGATTATTCAAACGGTATTCAGGCGACCGGTGCCGGATCCAATAGTAAAGCCGTTCAGTCTTATCCCAAAGGAAGCTGGTTTGTGCAGGCCGGCGCTTATTCTAAAGCCGATTCTGCCAAAAATCTGGCGATGCAGCTGGATAGCGTGAGCAATACCAATGTTTATTTTGTGACCGTGAACAACCAGAAATTCTATCGGGTTCGGGTCGGACCGTTTTCTCAGCAAAAAGAAGCTGAAGTTGCCTTGGCTAAGGTCAAAAATTTTGGGATTTATAATGCAAAAGTAGTTCAGGATTAAAAAATAGAGGTTAAAGATATGACGTTTCGTTCTCAAATCATCAGTGCAGGAATGCTCGTTTGTGGGCTGTTGTGTTCGGTTAGTGCCGAGGCTATTGAAACCAAAGCACGTAATCTGATTTTGGTCGATTATGATACGGGGCAATATCTTTATGCCAAAGACATTGACAAGAGCATCCCTCCCGCCTCAATGAGCAAGTTGATGACTGTTTATATGATTTTTGAAAAATTAAAAGACGGCACGTTGTCTTTGGACGACACGTTCACCGTGAGCGAAAACGCTTGGCGCAAGGGCGGTGCGGCCAGCGGCGGTTCAACAATGTTTTTGGCAATCGGGGGCAGGTTGGACTGCTGGAGCAGATA
>CATGXW010000181.1 GCA_949542085.1 uncultured Alphaproteobacteria bacterium | reverse complement strand
AGGCGTGGTGCGCCGCGTTCCTCCGGTTCTGATTTGTTTGTGGCTAATGTTGGGGAAAAGCGCTATTTGTGGACGGCGCGTGCCTTTGCGGTTATTACGGCGTTAAGTCTTTGTTGTAATATTGTTTTGATGATGGCGATATATCAGGTTTTGCCTTTATATCGAGTGGAGCCGTTTCTTTTGACTTTTCAAAATCGCGCGGAACAGGTTTATAATATTCAGCCGGTGAAAAACGGTTTGCGTAACCAAAAGGCGATAACGGAAGTGTTCGTGCGTGAATATGTCTTGTTGCGCAGTAGTTTTGACAGGGATATTCCAGAGATGGAGGCTCGTTGGATGCCGGGAGGGCCGATTCAGGAGATGTCTGCGGCTAATGTCTATCAGGATTTTTTGAATAATACGGCTCAAAAAGCGCTTGGTGTTATCCGTACCCGCGGCTTGTCCCGAGAAGTTAAAATCCTTTCCGTGAATGAGCTGACTTCCGGAATCTGGCAGGTTGAATATGAAACGCGCGACATGTATCCGGAATCTCAGAAGCCTGAGGTAAATTATTGGACGGCTTCGTTGAATGTGGGATATCGCAGAAAAAGCGTGAAGTATGGCGATCGCTTGAAAAATCCGACCGGTTTTACGGTAACCAGATATGCATTGACCTTTAATAAAGTTGAATAGGCGGACGATTTTATGTTTTATAGTTTGATGAAAATATTGGCTGTTGTTTTGGTGGTTCTGTGTGGCGGAAACGCTTATGCTCAGGTGGATCAGCAAATGATGGACGCAAGTGCTGAACAGGCTCAGGGAAATTATCAGCCGATGAATATCGGGTATGCCGGTTTCAATTCTTTGGGTATGTCGCAGGCCGCTTGGCTTGATCCGATGCAAAATCTGGGTGAGGGACAAAGTCGTCCGGCGTATTCTCGTTATTATTGGTCTCCGGATTTGATATTGCCGATTCGCCTGCGTGAGGGGATGATTACGCTGGTCAATTTTCCTTCGTGGGAAATGATTGAAGATATCTTTATCGGTGATAATGCAACTTTTGACGGGCAGATATCTGGACCGAGCAGTTTGCTTCTTTATCCTCGTAAAGGGGCTAATGTCGGCGTTGATACAAATATTATCGTGTTTGGTCGTTCCGGCAATCGGTACGTTTTTTATGTTAAGAGTGAAGCTGTTAACACTGAGCGTCTGACCAACTCGATTATTGATATTGAGGTTATCGGCGGACAGGAAGGCGCGGCTTCCGGTACTTTCGGCGCTCTTGGTCGGAGTGGCGGCGGTGGAGCGACTTCGGGCGGAAAGTCTGTTGATGCGTCCTATACCAGACGTTTTCAAAAAAGCGATTGGCTAAAAGAGATTCCTCTTGATCCCTCTAAGTTCCGTTTCGATTTGGAGGTTTATGTTCCCAACCCTGATGATGTGGTGATTGCGCCGGAACGTGTTTGGCGTGACGATATTTTCACTTATATTGATTTGGGTAAAAAAGCGTTGAATATGATGCAGCGTCCTGTTGTCAGCATGATTGTCGAGCGTGTCGAAGTTCCTGTCGGATTCAGAACCAAAGGGCCGGATAATCGTTTGATTATTGTCGAGGGTGTCGGCGATTTGGTTTTGAGAAACGGTAAGCGTCTGATTTGCATTAAATTGCGTCGTTCGGATGAAAGCGGGCTTGAATATGCTATCGATTCTGCCGATTATATGCCGCCCAGATGGGAGGTTCCTGCTCCGTTGCCTGAGCAGCAGAACGGGCACTCTATGGTGCCGGCCGGTTATGGTAATATGAATAATGGCGCTAATGCCGGCGGCGGTGCTTATGGCGGCGGCATGGGCGGAACCCCTCCTGTTGTCGGGCAATATGATGTGCAAATGGGACAGGGACAGTTGCTGATTCCTCAGTATCAGCAGGGTAACGGAATGGCTTCCGGCGGTGCGGGTGGTTATCAGGCGACCCAAAATCCTAATGCTGATTTTGATTATTCTAAAATGCAGCGTATCAGCAATACTCAGCAGAATTCTGCGGGCGGTGGCAATCCGTATTTGCAGCAATACAGCTATGGCAGCGGTTTCAGCGATGGCGGCGGCTCTAACATTTCTATTGAGTTGGGGACCGATGCCGATGTCAATAATCTTGAAAAATTGTGGGATAATCTGTCTCGCAAATATAAAAGCGATTTGAGTCGGTTTGAGCCGTTCTTCTCTGTTGATGCGCCGGCGGACGGTCAGGGAAAAGAATTGTTCCATTTGCGCGTTGGGCCGGTTCGTTCTCTTGAAGACGGAGATAAAACGTGTGGCATTTTGGGAAGAAACGGTGTCTTTTGCAGTGTAGTCAGAACTCAGTGATAAAGTAATTATGGCCAAAGAGAATTTAACACATTCCGAGAAGTATATCAAAAAAACCAATCGTATCATTTTGATGATTGGTTTGGCTTCTCTCGGCATTTTCATCTTTGGCGTCATCTTGTTAATGAAGAGTAATAATCAGGCGGATGAGTTTGAAGAGCCTGTCTTTATGGATAATGATGATGTTCTGAATATGAGCGATACAAGACCTTTGGCGCAAAATATTGAGTTTGGAACAATCGATGCCGAAATTCCTCTGACGGCAACGCCGGATCCCGTGGAAATGGGGCAGGTTGTTCTGGGGACCGACGCTAAAAACGTCTTGACGTTGGGAACCAACGGAAAATCCGCCGTCAGAATTTTATCTGTTGAATTGGCCGATCCTCCGGCTGACGGCTTCACCTTTCATAACGGTTGTAACAACAAGTCTTTAAACGGAAAAGAAACTTGTCATATCACCATGAGCTGGA
>CATGXW010000180.1 GCA_949542085.1 uncultured Alphaproteobacteria bacterium | reverse complement strand
ATAACCAGTTCCGCACCATATTCTTTCACATCATTTAAAGAGACCCCAAAAACAAATTCAACTTTGTTAATATATCCACTATTATACACTTTTTTTGATGCCTGAAAAATTTTACCGTTATTTCGCAACTCAATTACCAAATTATTCAAAAAATCTTCAGTATAAATATCATCTAAATAAACAACGAAATTACTATCTGGATTTACTCCATCTCCAACCCCTTTATATACAGGAAAGATCCAATACCATGTCCAAGAATATCCCTGATCATCTCGAATTCCCCATTCCATATGTAAGTTAAAATATTCTTCTGAATACAAACAATATTTAGTTTTCGTTTCTGAATAAATAGAACCATACTTTTTCTGATCATAAGGAATTTCAAGCGTTGTCAAACAAAAAAGATTTTCGCATTTATAGCTTTTATCTTTTGGCAAAATAAACCCTGTCTTACCCAAAACAGCACAGCCTTGAAGCAAGAACATAAAAAATAGTAAAAATTTTCTGTACATCACCTAGTCACCAAGAACCATCGTCAGATAAACCATAAAGATAAATCCGGCAAAAACACCAAACGCCGAACGCTCCGTCTTTTTCATACCATACGTTTCCGGTAAAATTTCATTAATCACCACAAACAATAAGGTTCCGCCGGCCATAGCCATCCCCAGAGGTACAATTTTATCACTGAAATCCATCAGCAACAAACCGATAACAGCTCCTATCGGCTGCACCATACCAATCAGCAATGCCGTTAACGCCGCCTTGATTTTCGAGGTTTCCGCCGCCACCAAAGAAATAGCAATAGTCAACCCCTCCGGAATATTATGCAAGGCAATCCCAATGACCAGACTATCCGGATTCATAAAATCTTCGGCGCTGTAGGCCACACCGACCGCCAGACCTTCCGGCAGTTTGTGCAAGGTAATGGCAATAATGAAAAGCCACGCCGAACGCAAACTGAAACGAGGCCCATGAAGTCCCAAATGATTATGCTCATGCGGCAAAAGTTCGTTCAACAACCAGACCAAAGCTACTCCGGAAAATACCGCGCATACATACCAAAAAGCAGCAATATGAATATCCGGATCAAACATAATAATTCGGCTCATTGCCGGAACCAACAATGAAAATATTGAAGCTGCCAACATAACACCGGCAGCCAGATTCAACATAAAATTAATATCTTTCTGCGAATAACGCCGCTTCAAAAAAATCATAAAGCCGCCCAGTCCGGTAACCAATCCGGCAAACAAAGACGCTGTAAAACCTTGCATAAAAACACTGCTAAACATTATCTATCTCTCAAAAAGCTTGGCTATATCCTTAATTTTCAACTCAATATACGTCGGACGGCCATGATTGCATTGTCCCGAATGCGGCGTTTTTTCCATATCCCGCAACAAACGATTCATTTCATCAACATTCAATCGCCGCCCTGCACGCACCGATCCATGACAAGCAATGGTCGCGCAAACAAGATGAAGCTTTTCGGCCAGCTCGAAACCTGTACCCCACTCAGCCATCTGCTCCGCAATATCATGAATCAACGCTTTAACATCCGTGTCTCCGAGCAACGCCGGTGTCTCCCGCACAATAATCGCTGTCGTTCCAAACTCTTCAATCACCAACCCCAACTTTGCCAATTCCGAAGCCGCTGTTAACAACCTGTTTTTCTCAGCGGCATCCAAATCCACAATTTCAGGAATCAGCAACATTTGCGAAGCCGTTTTTCCTCGCAACAGTCCTTCTTTCAGCCGCTCCATAACAATACGCTCGTGTGCGGCATGCTGATCAACAATAATGATACTATCCTCATTTTGGGAAATAATATAAGTATTATGAAACTGCGCTTTTGCAAGCCCTAAAGGTCCGATTTCATCTCCGGATACCGGCGTTTTTTCCTCTTCCACCCGAACAGACATCTTATGCTCCAACTCTGGCAAAGCAACTTGCGAATGACGAGAATACGTTTGCGGACGATAGGAATAAGTCGCAAAAGATGTCGACGGACGAAAATCTTCACTCAGTTTTTCCCTCTCAGGAACAGACGCTATTGCCACATCTCCCCAATCCGGAACCTTGTCTTGTATTAAACTTTGTAAATCAAGCGTTTGCGACGCTCTGTTCGCATGTTGGTTTATCCCGTTTCGAATAGCGCTGACTAACAATCCGCGCACCAAAGCATTATCAAAAAAGCGAACCTCTGCCTTTGCCGGATGCACGTTAACATCCACATAGCGAGGTTCGACATCAAAAAACAAAGCGCACATGGGATAGCGGTTTGAAGCCAAAACATCCTGATATGCCCCACGAATAGCTCCCAGCAATAATTTATCACGCACCGGACGATTATTCACAAACAAGAACTGTGACAAAGAATTGGCTTTATTGAGCGTCGGCAAAGAAACATAACCGCTGATTCGAGTATTATCACGCTCAGCATCAATCAGAATAGAGTTTTCCGAAAACTCCTTTCCCATGACCGCTGACAACCGCTCCAGTCGAGCATCAAACAAATCTCCGTTACATGCCGGCAGAGAAACTTTCTTTTTCTCCCCGTCATATAAATAAAACGCAATATTCGGATTTGCCAAAGCGATACGCTGAATAATATCCACACATTGAGCCGTTTCAGCCGCAGATGTTTTTAAAAACTTAAGCCGTGCCGGTGTTGCATAAAACAAATCCCGCACCTCAATCCGCGTCCCTTGAACACCTGAAGCCGGAACAGGAGAAGACTTTTCACCACCGTTGACTTCTATCTTCCAAGCGTTGTCGGCCCCTTTGGGACGACTGGTGATTGACAACCGT
>CATGXW010000179.1 GCA_949542085.1 uncultured Alphaproteobacteria bacterium | reverse complement strand
CAAGGCCTGCGCCGATAATGTGAACTTCAGTCGTCATAATATATCCTTGTTATTTTTATCGTTTTATATCGTCTAAAAAGGGAAATGTAAATAAAAACTTCTTATGATAAGTCGAGGGAAATATTTGCTATCTGTTAAAAAAAAGAATAAACTCTGGGCAGAATAGTTAGAAGAAGAAAAATGTTGGCTCACTGGTTTTTGACATTAAGTGCCGTAATTTTATTAGCTCCGGCAGCCGCTCAGGCAAGCGAGGATTCTTCGCCGTATCTTTTTGGCGGAGAGGTAAACTATGAAACGGCAATTGCCATGCCCAACTATGCTTTTGGAGATGAGGGCGCAACGGAAGAAAATATGTCTGCTTTGGACGAGGATATGATGCCTGAAGCGATGCCGCAGGATTTTGCTCCTCCTCCGCCGGACAGTATTCCGATTTCTTCGGAAGCGCCTAAAATTCCGATGCTGCAAACACCTGTTTCTCAGCAAGAACCAATGCCGGAAGAACCGGAACCTTTGCCGCCGATAAGCAAGGATCAGGCTTTGACCGATACACTTAAACAAGATGCCGATGTCGCTTCGGAGTCTTCTTTGCCGTTACCGTCTGTTGAGGGAACGTGGGTTGACAAATTGGCAAATACCAATCCGTTGACCTTATTGGGGAGTGGAAACAAAATTTCTTCCGGAACAGACAGCCTTGATGATTTGGTCGACAACGCGCGCAGCTCATCAAATACCAATCGTCGTTCTAACGCCTCGGTGTTTGACATTTCCGGCGTAATGCTGCGCATGTCTTTGCAACAGGTTGAGGAAACTATGCGCAATCGTGGTTTTCGTAAGGTAATGGAAAAATATCAGATTCCCAATTTTATCAAATGGCGAAACGAAGAATATTGTCGTAGCACCGGCGTTGTCGGTTATGAAAGAACAGAAGCTTGTGTGACACAAAAGGCTAAGAAAGATAATCATGAATATGTTCAAACCGTCAAATATTCCAAGTTTGATACAAAAGAAGAGATGGAAATCACGCTGACGAGCAATTTTACGGACAACAAGGTTTATAAAATCAGCTACAAAAGCATGGCGGCCAACATTACAGGTAACAGTCCCAAAGCGATGTATATCCGCAATATTAAAGTTTATGATTTTTGGAAAAAAGTTAATCAGAAATACGGCAAGCCGGATAATAAAACATCTATCACTTGGGGAATGGGCGGAAATAAACCGTTTATGAAAGCCAATACCGGATTTCTGCAGCTTGAAGACCCGATGCTGCGAGAACTTGATTATACCAGAATGTCTCGGGAAGATCAGCGTTATATGAACACGGATTTGTACAGTTTTTAGAGAAAGAAGATGACTATAGATTCAAATATCCTAACCCAATTGGTTTGCACTCGTTTGAGCCATGATATCGTCGGAAACGTCGGAGCGGTCGCTAATGCCGTTGAGCTTCTTGAAGAAGGGGATATGGATTTTATGGATGATATTAAATCCATCTTAAAAACAAGCTCTACTGTTTTGTCTGCCCGTTTGCGTTTTTTCAGGCTGGCTTTCGGATTGGATAACGCCAATTTGGAAAATCGTGAATTTATGGAAAAAACGGTTCGAGATTATCTAGGAACCATAGGTAATCGCAATTATCCGCTGGAAACGGAATTTTTGTTGACGGATCCGTTCTTTTCAAGAGTGGCGCTTTTGGCTGTGATGATTATCGCCGACATGATGATTCGCGGCGGTAAAATAACAATCGCCGAAAAAGAGGGAAAACTGTGGGTCGTGTCGGAAGGAGGCATTGCCCCCTCAGAAGATAAAATGCTCCATCTGAAAGAGATATTCGGAGGACATCAAACCGAGCTCAACGCGCAGTTTGCTCCATCATACTACTTATTAAAACAGGCTGAAGAAATAGGCGTAAATATCTATCTGCTTAAATCTGAGTTTCCTTGTTTTATGTTTGAGCGGAAAGGGGCGTAATAATGGCAGGCAAATGTATTATCGTTGATGATTCGCAAACAATCCGCATGTTGCTGACCAAGATAATGGAGAATTTTGGCTTTAATGTGATTGGGGCCGAAAGCGGCGAAGAAGCTTTGGAACTGTGCCGACGGGAAAATCCGGAGCTGATAATCAGTGATTGGCGGCTGCCGTTGATGGACGGTATTGATGTCTTATATAAAATCAGGGGAGACCGCCGTATGGCGCAGCCTAAATTTATATTCTGCGCAACAATGTCGGATATTGACAATATTCGCATGGCGTTGGATGGAGGAGCCGATGATTTTATTATGCGTCCGTTTGATGAAGAAATTATCGGTTCAAAATTGGCTATTTTAGGGCTGTTGTAAGGGGGAAAGATGCGTAGACAGGATTTTGAGTTTCTTGTGAATCTTTTAAGACAGCATGCCGGCTGGGATTTTAACGAGGGTCAGTACTTTGTTGTTGATAAGCGAATATCCAATTTTATCCGCGAAAAAGGCTATGCCAGTGTTGAGGAACTGGTTGCTGAATTGCGTCTGGGAACCAAGCCCTTGGTTGCTCAGGTTGTGGAAAATTTGGCTTTGTCGGACACTTCTTTTTTTAGAAATTATGATGTTTTTCAGCGTTTTGAAAATACTGTTTTGCCCAATTTGCGTGAAAATAATCGAGCGGCAAAACGTTTGCGGATTTGGAGTGTCGGTTGTTCGACGGGGCAGGAGGCTTATTCTGTTGCCATGTGCATTTATCGGCAGTTTCTTGGGTTAAAAGAGTGGAATATCAATATTATCGGTTCCGATATCTCTTCCACGGCAATTTCTAAAGCTCAGCGCGGTCTCTATAATAATTTTGAAATACAAACTGGATTAAATGCA
>CATGXW010000178.1 GCA_949542085.1 uncultured Alphaproteobacteria bacterium | reverse complement strand
GTCACATATTGTTCAATCGGCGCAAAGTCGATAATCCCCCTGATACCGCCGCAATCTTTGAGTTTCTGAAAATCACTGACCGCCACCAAAGTCACGTCCTTATCCAAAATCGAATGCAGCTCCGGAAAAGATTTGTCATAAGCACCGCTGACTTTCAAAGCCTGCATGGTCAAACGCATCCGTGACGTAATACCGTTCAGCTCGTTAATCATTCCCTTAATCATACAATAGTCAGGCTCAGGAATAATGCTGTCATTGGTCGTCGTCGCCATAATCGGCTTCGGACACGGAAAAAAGCCGCTCAACTTCAATGGATTTTCCGCCACCCGCAAAAAAGAAAAAGAAACTTCTTTTGCCAGCCAGTACACCTTTTGCGAAACCTTGTCCCACACTTCATAAACACAGATCTCACGCCCTTCGTCCTCATCGCCACCATCATTTTTTATCAACGATTGAGCCGCTTCTCCAAACGTTTCCAATGCCTTGGCTCTGGTCATAAAAATCTTTTTGGCAATCCATTCCACATTTTCCCAAATCCCGACTTTGTCACAATCACAAACAAAATTTTCAGGATCCAGATAAACCGTTTCCACCTTCTCTCCGGTTTTAATTGCCCAAACACCACTGACCTCTTCATCATTCGCCGCTGTTTTTTCCGGTGCCGCAATCTCGATAAATTCCGGTGTATATTGCTCCCACGCCAACCCCATACCGGAAATCAGAAAATCATTGCGGGCATATTTTATCACACTGTCAAAATCAAACTGCTCCAAATCCCCCTCCAAAGCTTTTTCAAGCATTTTACAAGCCAAACGTTCAGGCTCTTTGGTGCTTTTATTTTTGCGTTGGATAAACGGCCGCGGCTGTTTGAAATACAAAAACGGTTTCAATGTCTCAATTGATGACCATAAAATATTATATCTGTCTTCACCATTGGAAATCAGACCGCCGCCTTTATAAGCTTCACGGGTCTTGCGCACCAAATCATGATATTTTTGATAACAATTTTCAGCCTTGCTGATTTTTTTAATCCACTTTTCAACATCTTTATTCAAAACCGACATTTCTTTTTCTCCATAAAAAAAGGAGCGCCGCCGCACTCCTTATTTCAATAAATCTCGCCCGCTTATTTACAAATAGGCGGATAAAACCAATCTTCACTTTTTTTAAAACAATCACTTTGCTTGAAATAAAAATCACACACCTGCTGTTTTTCATTCCAAGCTTTATTATTTTGTAAACAAATATCCCTATTATCTTCAGATGAAAAGCATGAAGCAATGTTACAATTTCTATATTTTTCACTCTGCTCTTCAGTCAGCTTAATGCACCCGAAATCAGCTTTCCACATAAGACAATCATCTCGACAACGTTTTTCATCTCCATCCCAAACTTTTCCGCTATCCTGACAACTGTCAATTTCCAGCCAATCCGGATTCTGAAACCACAAAAAAAGCATTGCAATAACAGTAAAAGCTAACAAAAACAAAACGATATATTCTATAAAAGAATAAAATTTCTTAAAAAATTTAATAACGCTCATCTGTTTTATCTTTTCTAAAAAAGGCACAAGCATCTCTTGAATTAGAATATAGCCCTGTACGATTTTGATGTCTACCTAAATAATTAACATATTTATCAGATAAATAATCAGTATATGCATTCTGCGGAGAAATTCCTCTAAAACGATTTTTTAAATAATCAAAACCTTCTTTTGTATCTCCTAAATATTTTGCTGTTTTTTCATCCCATGTTCCTCTTTGAGCGGCCTCAAAATTGGCCTTACAATGAAAATAATCATCGTTTCCAGAAACATTATCTTCTCTCATATCAAAATAATTACGCGACATATCATAAACCGCCTTAATTAACTGCAAATAACCATCATCTTCTTCCATAATTCATCTCCTTAAATTGTTACTCATCTTCCCACACACCGAGAATACTGCTCTCCCGCACAACCACCACATCGGCATCGGGACTGGGCAATTCGTCAAACACATGGAACAAAACCTTATCCCCCGCTTTCACCAAACGCACATCGCTCCCGACACTCTCAACCACACCGGTTGTTCGCGGCCGTTCCGCATTATCCGGCAGCAAAATACCCGCCGGACTTTTGCTTTCTTCACCCAGCCTCACAAACACCCTGTCGCCGATCGCCAGATATTTTACCATTCCTTTGTTCTCCTTTTAGTATTTTCCATAAACATATCCTCGACCGAAACCCGCCCGTTACCATATAATTGCGGTCGGCCGGTATCATAAACCGGTTCGGCAAAAGTCAACACCAAAGCATCTCCCTTATCAGGAGAGCGCCCCAAACGTTTCTTAAGTTCGTCTTTTTCCTCCAACTGCAACCGCCCGTAATGATCATATTTCTTGTTAACGGCGGTCAACTCCTCAAACAGCTCATCATCAAAAGGCAGTTGCGGCTCCGGCTGTTCCTTCAGCCATTCGCCCAAACGTCCCCACATTTCCGCCCGCCGGTTGACATAGCGCTCGGACTGCTGTGCCTTTGCCCCGAAATAAACACCGCGGATAATCTCCCCGAAACCACGGTCTCTCAAAATATCATAAACGCCGGCTCCCTGCCCGCCGATATCCATAAATACCCGTTGCGGCTGATATTGACGAATAAAAAAAGCGGCCTTATCTGCCACTTCCACATTATCCAGCTTGCTAAATGTTTCAAAGCGCTGACACCAACGTCCCCGCCGAAAACAAAAAGATGTCTTGTCATCGCCAAAACGCGCAATATCCAGACCAATCACCAAAACACTGTCCGACGCGTCAATCTTTGGTTCAAAAGCCGCTTTCACGTCCTTGGCCGCAATCAGCCGGCTGGCCGCCTGACTCA
>CATGXW010000177.1 GCA_949542085.1 uncultured Alphaproteobacteria bacterium | reverse complement strand
AAGGAGGTTGCAAACCTGTTTTTTGTGTTTGGAGCTCTTTTCTGCAGAGGACGTATGATCAACTTTCACAGGATTTGGCCATTAACAACAATTCCGCGGTTATCTTAGTTTATGCCGGCGCCATCTCAAGTATGGATGTGACGCATTTGGGATGTTTTGATATTGCGATGGCTTCAAATATTCCGAATATTGTTTATCTGGCTCCGACCAGCAAAGATGAGTATTTGGCAATGTTGGAATGGGGGATTGAACAGCAATCGCATCCGGTGATTATTCGGGTGCCGCAACAAGTGAATGCCGCCGTTGCTCCTGTTGCTAAGGATTATAGCGAACTGAATAAGTATCAGGTTGTTCGTCAGGGAAAAGATGTTGCTGTTTTGGCTTTGGGCAGTTTCTTCGGACTGGGTGAGGAAGTTGTTGCTCAACTGAAAGAGCAGGGAATTGATGCGACCTTGATAAATCCACGTTATGTCAGCGGTTTGGATGGAAAACTTTTGAATGATTTGAAAGTTAATCACAAACTTGTGGTGACACTTGAAAACGGAGTGTTAAATGGCGGTTTTGGTGAGAAAATCGCGCGTTTTTATGGCGCTGATGATATGAAGGTTTTGTGCTATGGCGCTCGTAAGGAATTTACGGATCGTGTTCCGTTAGCAGAGTTATATCAGCGATACAGACTGACCGTTCCGCAGATTGTTGATGATGTGAAAAGAGTTGTACTATAAAATAAAAAGCACCCTCTGTTATAGAGGGTGTTTTTTTATTTTTTGAAAATCCACGCGCAAAATGAAAAACATTTTCGCAAGATGAAACAGGTTGGTTTTACCACGATGATAAAAATTATAAAAAGAACAAAGACGGCTAACAGCGTTATTACGATTGCCAGAGACGGTATGTACATACTAAAGTTCAGGCGAGTGCTTAGTATTGTTAAGGCTGTTATCCAAATAAGCAGAATGCCACTGTTTGTCAGGACATTTTGCCAAGGTTCCCAGTCTTCATCCAAAATGTTTTTGGTGAGAATTTTTTTGGGAGAGAGAATAATCTTGCAAAGGAACATGCTGATAAGAGTATTTATCAAGCTTAAAAAAGCAGAAGGTAAAATTTTTATTACCGGTGCGAAATTTAAGTTTTGAGAAATGTCTAACGCTCCGAAAATGAAGGCGGTGATACCGGACAAAAGCGTGACCAGTCTTATACGCCTATTAAATTGCGGCTTCCAATAGCTGAGATAAATGATAAGGCTTATCATTGAAATACCGTAGCAGATGATTGCAGTTAAAGCATAATTTTCCATAATTGTATGAGTTAGTTAATAATTATTTTGTTATCGGCAGTATAGATTTGGTATTTCAATTGTCAACAAAAAAAAGGCTTCCGTTTAAGGAAGCCTTTGAGTTTTAGTCCTCTTCAACAGGAGAACTGTCCCCAATCATCTCAGTACTGAGATGGCCGGCATCCGCCTTGATTTTATTTTCGATTTCTAAGGCTACCGAGGGATTATTTCGGAGGAATAGTTTAGCGTTTTCACGTCCTTGGCCGAGTTTGTCGCCATTGTAGGCAAACCATGAACCGGATTTTTCAATAACACCGGCTTTAACACCCAAGTCAATCAATTCACCGGTTTTGGAAATACCTTCACCATACATGATGTCAAAATCAATAACCTTGAACGGAGGAGCAACTTTGTTTTTGACAATTTTGACTCTGGTCTGACTGCCGATAATATCTTCCTTGTCTTTGATTTTTCCGATGCTGCGAATATCAATACGGACGGAGGCATAGAATTTGAGCGCGTTACCGCCAGTAGTGGTTTCCGGATTGCCGAACATAACACCGATTTTCATACGGATTTGGTTGATGAAGATAATCAGAGTGTTGGAGCGGGCAACGGTCGAGGTTAGTTTTCTTAAAGCCTGACTCATCAAACGAGCTTGCAGACCCATGTGAGAATCTCCCATTTCGCCTTCCAATTCAGCCTTGGGAACCAAAGCGGCAACAGAGTCAACAACCAGAACGTCAATCGCGCCGGAACGGACCAGCGTGTCGGTGATTTCCAGCGCCTGTTCACCGGCATCGGGCTGAGAAATCAGCAGGTTTTCAATATCAACGCCGATTTTCTTGGCATAAGACGGATCAAGAGCGTGTTCGGCATCGATGAAAGCACAGGTGCCGCCTTTTTTCTGAGCTTGAGCAATGACGCTCAAGGCCAGAGTTGTTTTACCGGAACTTTCCGGACCATAAATTTCGACAATACGGCCGCGTGGCATGCCGCCGATACCCAAAGCCATATCCAGTCCGAGAGAACCGGTGGAAATGCCTTCAATGTCAATATGGGCGTTATCCTGTCCCATACGCATGATAGAACCTTTGCCGAATGCTTTTTCAATTTGGCTTAAGGCTGCGTCAAGTGCTTTATCTTTATCCATTCTGTTTGGTCCTTTTATAAATTATAATTGTGATTACGAATCTTGATGGTGATACTATGTTCTATTTTTGTTCTTTTGGCAAGAACTTTTTTTCGTGATGTTTATTTTTATTGTTTTTGTAGCGGGACGGGTATGTCTTGACAATGACACCGCCGGAAGCCGGACTGCGAAACTCATCAAGAGAAGCTGTAATGACGGCTCCCAATAACACAACAATCCAAGAACAATAAATCCATACTAACAGTATCGGTAAAGTGGCCATGGCTCCGTAAAGGGTTTTGTAGGTGGCACTGGCGGAAATAATTTGTCCGAAGAATTTGCGCAGCAGGTAAAACATGAAGACGGCGATTGCCGCGCCGATGAAAGCATGGATAATGCGGACTTTTTTATTGGGAACCAGAACATAAAGCAGGACCAAGGACAAGATTGTGAAGAAAGAAGGAAGCA
>CATGXW010000176.1 GCA_949542085.1 uncultured Alphaproteobacteria bacterium | reverse complement strand
TGTGGTCGATGACTACGACGGAAACAATCCCGTTAACATTTTCAAAGGTTGGATGTTTTCATCTTCTCCGGCGCTAAATGCTGTTGAACATCCTATTTATGACGTTTGGCTGTTGCGTTGTTATGATGCCGACTTAAAGGATAAAAAATTACTTTCCAAGGAAGAACTTTTGGCCAGAGATGATATTCCCAAAGCCACACCTAAAGAAAGTCCTCTGAAAAAAGATATTGAAAACAAAAAGGAAGTCAAAGACGCTTTAACAGATGAGCAACCAGTTCAACAACCACAGGAACCTATTGACGTTGCTGAAAACGCAACAGCAGACGAGGCTATCGAAGTATCAGCCGAGATTTCGTTAGACAATCTGCCTGTTCAGGAAGACGGTGCGCCCAAGATGCTCCTTCCTTTGGCTTCTCCGGATAAGCTTTCCGACGTGCCGACCAATGATGATCAGGACAAGCCAAAACCGGATAATGATTCTGAAACAGTTTCACAAGAAGCTGAGCAAGAAACAATCCTTCCCTCATCTGATGAGACAATTTATGAAGAGATATCTTCAGACGACGAAGATGATGGTGTAGAAACAGAATATTATGATGATGCGGAAAATGCATTTGAAAGTGATGAATAAAGGAGCTGTTCAGCTCCTTTATTTTTGTTCCTATCATACTGAAAAATAAAAAATGATATTATGCACCAATGTTTCCATGCCAAAGAATGTGGAAAAGTTTCCGTGTTTAGCGGAGAATACCTATCTCCAAAAGTTTTTGGTCAGAATAACCAGAATGGTCATAATCTCCAAACGCCCTAAAAGCATTGCAAAAATCAATATATATTTCACAGTGTCACTCAAAGAACTGTAATTCCCTTCCGGTCCGATAAGCGGAACTATTCCGGGACCGGAGTTGGTCAAACAAGAAATGACAGCGCTAAAAGCAATTGGAAAATCCATGCCGGTTAAAGCGACACATAGCGTCAAAACGATGACACTCAAAACATAAGCGGAAAAGAAAATAAAGACAGACGAAGCAACAGAGCCGCTTACAATATAGTTTCCGACTTTTAACGGAACCATCCGGTTGGGCTCCGTTGTCATGATAAAAGCTCTTTTTATTTGCGCCAACAACAACTGCCAACGGTAAATCTTTATGGAGCCGGAGGTTGAGCCTGTGCATCCACCTGTCAAAGCGAAAAGAATAAACGCAGATGAGGCAAAAGCACCCCACTCCAGATAATTTGAAGAGGCAAAGCCTGTTGATGTTACAATTGAGACGATGTTAAAAGAGGCGTACCGTAATGCGTCTGAAAAATTATACGTTCCCTGATATAACAGCCAACAGGTCATAAAGGAAATGTAAACCAGCAAAACCTTAATGAATGTCGCTACCTGATGTGTGCGCAAAGAATGGATACTTTTTGTCGCCAACAAACTGTGGTAAAAGGTCAGCGGAATTGCGCTAATAAACATAAAGAATGTGATTATCCATTCAATTTTTTCACTTTTGAAGAAAGCGATTGATGTGTTTTTAGTTGAAAAACCACCGGTCGCCACTGTTGTAAAAGTGTGGCAAAGGGCGTCAAACCAGTTCATTCCGGCCAGTTTGAGACTGCAGAAACAAATAACCTGCAAGGAAACATAGACCAGAATTATTCTCTTGGCGATATAACTGATTTTAGGTAAAAATTTTTCATTTGCTTCTGAATTTTCTCTTTGGAAAATCTGCATTCCGCCAATTCCCAAAAAAGGAAGCAAGGCGATAGCGAAAATGACAATCCCCACACCGCCCAAGGCGCTCAGCAAAGCGCGCCAGAATAAAAGAGAACGAGGTAATGCTTCAACATCGGGAAAAATTGTCGCTCCAGTGGTGGTAATGCCTGATGCGGCTTCAAACAAAGCGTCGGCAAAAGAACTGCCATACATGATAAACGGCAGAGATGATAAAAAGGTACCAGACAGCCAAATAATGGCGGTTAACAAATATCCCTGCTGCAATGTGATATTTTTTATCCGATTATTATTGGCTAAAAACAAAGACAAACCGATAAAACAGGATACAATTGCCGAAGTTATAAAGTTGGACCAGTTTTGATGTGTTTGATAGATATCAAAAGCGGCAGGAAAAAGCATTGCCAATCCCATGATTGAGATGAAAAATCCGCTAATCATAAATACCGGCTGCCACATGTCTTTTTCCTACAGCTTGAGTGTTTTATTCCAAGATAACGTTTTTGGAATATCCCTGTTCTACCAATTGTTTATTTAAGTTGACGCCGTTAATCAGGCAAATGGCGGTTGCCACACCTTGATATGTATAGGCTTCCACACGGCAGTTGACTGTTTTTCCCGCGATTGTTTTATCCAAGAAGATTTTTGCCTCCTGCCCTTTTTGGGTGTTGGGATCCACGTAAATGCCATACAAGATGATGCTTTCTCTGTTGACGCGCAACTCATTGGCATTGACCACAACAGCGGGTCCATGAACAAATTTCGGTTCTGAAACATAAACAAGAGCCAGCTTCTTCTTCGGTGCCGTATTTTTTTCTTCTTTTACTGTTGCCGTTGTGTTTTCTGGTTGTTGAACACGAACTTGCTTTTTTTGAGCATTTTTTTGTTGCATGATGTCAATGGCAACAGGAGCAGACTTTGCTTTCTCGAACATTTTGCGGCGAGTTTCCTGAATTGGCATTTCGACAACTTCCGGTACGGGAACCGCTCTATCGGCTGTTGATTTAACAGTGATGGAGGGCATGGTAACATTGGGAAGCTCCGGCATAATTTCTTTGGTTTTATCCGATACAGCCGTTCCGACAGAAGAAAAAGCATCCGTCACATGTTTCCAATACCACAGGTGTACTTCCGCCGGTTTAACGCCTCT